>NZ_JBPGXU010000080.1:0-18473 GCF_056755675.1 Luteibacter sp. KNZ12-1A
GCGATGGGTGCTCGCCGTGACCTGGCCCGCTGCCGCGGGATCGCCGACAGGGTCGGCTCCCACCGGGCCATGATGGCTCCCTCTGATCCGAGCGCTGGCTCCCCGGTCCGGATTATGGCTCCCCAGGGGCTTTCGCCTCGATGGCCAGGGCGTGGATGCCGTCGGGCATCATCTCGGCAAGGGCCGCGTACACCATGCGATGCCGCTGGATCGGGTTCTTCCCGGCGAAGGCGGGGCTGACGATCCGGGCGAAGAAATGGCCCTTGCCCTCTCCCGAGTGACCCGCGTGCTTGTGGCCTTCGTCGATGACATCCAGCTGGACAGGGGCCAGGGCCTCGGTCAGCAGGGTGCGGATGCGTTCGACTTTCTCGATCGTCATGGCAGGGTCACGCGGAACGGGCGGACCGAAACCTCGCGGTAGACGCCCGCCTCCACATAAGGATCCGCATCCGCCCAGGCCTTCGCCGCGACAAGGTCGTCGAACTGGGCGACGATCATGCTCCCGTCGAAACCCGCCTCGCCCGGGTCCTCGGAGTCGATGGCCGGAAACGGGCCCGCCAGCTTGAGGCGTCCTTCATCGAGCAGGGCCTTCAACCGGGCGAGGTGCGCCGGACGCACCGCGAGACGCCTCTCCAGCGAATTCGGGTGGTCGAGGGCGACGATGGCATAGAACATGGAAATCTCCGGGTAACGAGGCCGGATCAGGCCTCGGGACGCATGGTCGGGAACAGCAGCACGTCGCGGATCGACGACGAGCCGGTCAGCAGCATGACGAGGCGGTCGATGCCCACGCCGAGGCCGCCGGTGGGTGGCAGGCCGACCTCGAGCGCGCGGATGTAATCGGCGTCGTAGTGCATGGCTTCGTCGTCGCCAGCGTCCTTGGCGTCCACCTGTGCCTGGAATCGCGCGGCCTGGTCTTCGGAATCGTTCAGCTCGGAGAAGCCGTTGGCGATCTCCTTGCCATTGATGAACAACTCGAAGCGGTCGGTGATGCCCTTGTCCGTATCGCTCTCGCGCGCCAGCGGCGAGACCTCGACCGGATGGTCGGTGATGAAGGTGGGCTGGATCAGGGTGTGCTCGACGGTGGCCTCGAAGACCTCCAGCAGCAGCTTGCCCCAACCGTACGATGGCTTCACGTGGATGCCCAGGCGCTTCGCGTGCGCTGCCATGGTCTCGCGGTCGCGCAGTTCGCCCGGCTTGATCTCGGGGTTGAGTTCGAGCACGGCGTCTTCCATGCGCCAGCGGCGGAACGCCGGGCCGAGGTCGACCGTGGCGCCATCCCATTCGATGACCGTGCCGCCGACCACGTCGGTGGCCGCGGAGCGGATCATGCCCTCGGTGATATCCATGATCTCGTGGTACGTGGCGTAGGCCTGGTACAGCTCGAGCATCGTGAACTCGGGATTGTGCCGCGTGGACACGCCCTCGTTGCGGAAGTTGCGGTTGATTTCGTAGACGCGGTCGAAGCCGCCGACGACGAGGCGCTTCAGGTAGAGCTCCGGCGCCACGCGCAGGAACAACGGGATATCCAGCGCGTTGTGGTGGGTGGTGAACGGACGCGCCGTGGCACCGCCGGGAATGACGTGCATCATCGGCGTTTCCACTTCCATGAAGCGGCGTGGCTCGGCTTCGAGCCAGCGGCGCACGTGGCTGATGATCTTCGAGCGCAGCGCGAACGTGCGGCGCGATTCCTCGGTGACGATGAGGTCGACGTAGCGCTGGCGATAGCGCTGCTCCACGTCGGCCAGGCCATGATGCTTGTCCGGCAAACCGCGCAACGACTTCGTCAACAGGCGGATAGCGTCGACCTTGACCGAGAGTTCGCCGGTCTTGGTGCGCATGAGCACGCCCGTGGCACCGACGATGTCGCCGAGGTCCCAGCGCTTGAACGTCTCGTAAGCGTCTTCACCCAGCGTGCCCTGGTGGACGAACAACTGGATGCGGCCCGTGCCGTCCTGCATCTGCACGAAGCTGACCTTGCCCTGCCCGCGCATGAGGATGATGCGGCCGGCGACGGCGACGCGGCGGGGCGAGGCCTCGATGGCCTCCGCGGTCCAGGTGTCCTTGTCGGCGAATTCGGCCTGGAGATCACCCGCGAAGCTGTCGACCTTGAAGTCGTTCGGATAGGCGATGCCCTGCGCGCGCAGCGCTTTCAGTTTCTCGCGTCGCTCGGCGATGAGGCGGTTCTCGTCGGCGGCGATGGCGGAGGCTTCGGCGTTGGCGTTTTCGGTCATGGCGTGGTCTGGCGGCTTCTTGGGTAGGAAACGGGGGGCGCTGGCGCGCCCCCGGCGTGGATCAGGCGTCGAGGCGTTTCGAACCGGCTTCGAGGCCGGCCTTGAGGCTGGCTTCCACGAATTCGTCGAGGTCGCCATCGAGTACCTTCTGCGTGTCGGAGCGTTCGATGCCCGTGCGCAGATCCTTGATGCGCGACTGGTCGAGCACGTAGTTGCGGATCTGGCTGCCCCAACCGATGTCGGACTTGGTCGCTTCCAGCGCGTCCTTCTCGGCATTGCGCTTCTGCACTTCGAGCTCGTACAGCTTGGCCTTGAGCATCTTCATCGCGCGGTCGCGGTTGGCGTGCTGGCTGCGTTCGGTCTGGCAGGCCACGACCGTATTGGTCGGAACGTGCGTGATACGCACGGCCGATTCGGTCTTGTTCACGTGCTGGCCGCCGGCACCGGACGAGCGGTAGACGTCGGTCCTGAGATCGGCCGGATTGATGTCGATCTCGATATCGTCGTCGACTTCCGGGGAGACGAACACCGAGGTGAAGCTGGTGTGTCGGCGGTTGTCCGAGTCGAACGGGCTCTTGCGGACCAGGCGGTGCACGCCGATCTCGGTCTTGAGCCAGCCGTAAGCGTAGTCGCCTTCGACGCGGAAGGTGGCGGACTTGATGCCCGCGACTTCACCCGCGCTGACTTCCATCAATTCGGTTTTCCAGCCGCGCGACTCGGCCCAGCGCAGGTACATGCGCAACAGCATTTCGGCCCAGTCCTGCGCTTCCGTGCCGCCGGCACCGGCCTGCACGTCGACGAAGGCGGCTGCCGAGTCGAGTTCGCCGGAGAACATGCGCTGGAATTCCAGCTTGCCTACGCGGGCTTCGACCTTGTTCAGGTCGGTGACGATCGACTGCACCGTGGCCTCGTCGCCATCGGCGGCGGCCATCTCGAGCAGTTCCTTCGAATCGTCGAGGGTGCCGGTCATCTCGTCGATGCCGGTGACGATGCCGTCGAGCTGGGCGCGCTCGCGGCCCAGTTCCTGCGCGCGCTTGGGATCGTCCCAGACGGTGGGGCTTTCCAGTTCGCGATTGACTTCTTCTAGGCGTTCTTTCTTGACAGGGTAGTCAAAGGTACCCCCTAAGCGACTCGACGCGGCCCCGGAGGTCCGCGATCTGCGCGAGGATCGGATTGGTCTCGATCATGGTTGGCATGCCTGGTGGTGCGGGCGCGGGGCGCGCCGGCTAAAGCGGTGAATTCTAACAAATCGGGGCGTTCACCGCATGGTTTGGAGGGTGCTTTCGCAAGCACCCTTCGCCGACAGGGTCGGTTCCCACCAGGCCTGGGCCGGGTTCTTACCGGGCTTCGGGTCGGGCTGGGCCTCGGGTCAGGCGGGCAAGGCCTCCTGGTGTACGCCGCGGACCGCGCGGCCCGAAGGATCGGCCGCCGCCGCGAAGGCGGGGTCCCAGGCCAGGGCCGCCGGTGACGAACAGGCGATCGACTTGCCGCCGGGCACCGTGGCGGCGCACGCCTCGCCGGGGAAGTGCTTCTCGAACAGCACCCGGTAGAAGAAGGCTTCCTTGGTGGCCGGCGTGTTGACCGGGAAACGGGCGGCAGCCGCGGCGAATTCGCGGTCGGAAACCATCTTTTCCGCGTGTGCCTTCAACCCGTCGATCCAGCCATAGCCCACGCCATCGCTGAATAGCTCCTTCTGCCGCCAGAGGATCGATTCCGGCAGCGCACCCTGGAAGGCCTCGCGCAGGATGCCCTTCTCGATGCCCCTGCGTGCCACCATCTTCGCTTCCGCGTCGAAGGACATGGCGGTCTCCAGGAACTCGGTGTCGAGGAAAGGCACCCGTGCCTCGACACCCCAGGCCGACATCGACTTGTTCGCACGCAGGCAATCGTAATAATGCAGCGCGTCGAGCTTGCGGATCGTCTCCTCGTGGAACGCGCGCGCCGAGGGCGCCTTGTGGAAATAGAGGTAGCCGCCGAACACCTCGTCCGAACCCTCGCCCGAGAGCACCATCTTCACCCCCATCGCCTTGATCCGCCGCGCAAGCAGGAACATGGGAGTGGAAGCGCGGATCGTGGTGACATCGTAGGTCTCGATGTGGCGGATCACTTCCGGCAGCGCGTCGAGGCCTTCCTCGAAGGTATAGCGGAATCCGTGGTGCACGGTCCCGAGCGCCTCGGCGGCGATCTCGGCGGCTTTCAGGTCCGGTGAACCTTCCAGGCCGATCGCGAAGGAATGCAGGCGTGGCCACCACGCCTCGCCCCGGTCGTCCTCCTCGATGCGACGGCGCGCGAACCCCGCGGCCACGGCGGCGACGAGCGACGAATCCAGGCCGCCCGAAAGCAGCACGCCATAAGGCACGTCGGTCATCATCTGCCGGTGCACGGCCGCCTCGAACGCGGCGCGCAACGCGGCGGGCTCGATCGACTTGCCGCGGGTCGCGTCGTAGTCGCGCCACTGGGGTGTCCAGTACGCCACCGGCTCGCCGCGCTCGCTGTCGTACACGTGCCCTGGCGGGAACGGGGCCACGTCGGCGCATACCCCCACCAGCGACTTCATCTCGGAGGCGACGCACAGGCGCCCTTCCCTGTCGTGTCCCCAATACAACGGACAAACACCGAGCGGATCGCGGGCGATGAGGAAACGTCGCTTGCCGGCGTCCCATAAGGCGAAGGCGAAGATGCCGTTGAGCTTGCCGAGGAAGCCGGCGCCTTCTTCGCGGTAGAGCGCATTGATCACTTCGCAGTCCGAGCCGGTGGTGAAGGCGTAATCGCTGGCGGCGCGCAGTTCGCGGTGGTTGTAGATCTCACCGTTGACGGCCAGCGCGAGATCGCCCTCGGGCGATCGCAACGGCTGCGCACCACTGGCGGGATCGACGATGGCAAGGCGTTCGTGGACGAGGATCGCGCCCTCGTCGACGTACACGCCGCTCCAATCCGGCCCGCGATGGCGCTGCCGTTGCGAAAGCTCCATCGCCCGCGTGCGCAGGGCGACCAGGTCGTCGCCGGCGGCGAGGCCGAACATCCCGAAGATCGAACACATGGACCTACTCTCCCGATGAGGAAAACGCGCAAAGAAAAAGGCCCGCCTGGTGAGGGCGGGCCTTCGGTGTATCCGGTGGTTTCACTTGCAACCGCCTACACGCCGACCCTCCCGAGGTTCCGGGCATTATTGGTATTGGCGTTATTGGCGGCGAGGCGAATCATGGGTCGACTAGAGCATGATCCGGAGCGTGATGCAAGCACCCATCGCCGCTGAAGCGGCTCCCACAAAAGCGGCTCCTACAAAAGGGGCTCCTACAAAGGCGGCTCCCACGAAGGCCGCATACGCTGCGGGAGCCGCACGCTTATCCTGTGGGAGCCGCTTCAGCGGCGATATCGGTCGAAGCAAAAGGCAAACGAGCCAGAATGAACACCCTGCTAGCCCTCGCCCTCATCTCCACCGGCCAACCCGCGCCAGCCTGGCTCGCCGGTGATTGGGAACCCTATAGCAACGCCTTCGTCGGCCTGCGCATGCTCAGCATCGGCAAGGACACCTTGAACTGGAAAGGCTGCAAGAACGTCCACTTCGACGTGCTAGAGTCCGAGGCCAACAGCGTGACGGTACGCCTGGCCCCCGGTAGCACGTGCTCGCTCGACGACGAACCGCCCACGCGCATGGACACGCTGCGCTTCACCCTGCGCGAAAATCGTTGCGACCTCGGCGTGAGCATATACGCCTCGCCCGAAGCGGCGAAGAAGAACACACCAGCGGCGGAAGGCCTCTACGGCAAGCCCAGGTGTCCCTCGGGCCCCGTCGGTCAGGCCGCCGCCAACCTCTCGACCACGACCCGATAAGCCTGCGCGGCGGAGGCCTCCGCCGCGTGCGCGAAATCGCGTACGCGCCACTGCCCGCCCACCATCACGTCACGCACTAGGGGCGTGTTCCCTGCGAACAGGAAGCTGTCCAGGACGTCCGCCTCCTCGCGCGCGGCGAGCAACGGCGAACGGTCGTCGAGGACGAGCAGGTCGGCACGCGCACCCGGGGACAAGCGCCCCACGTCGAGCCCCGCCGCGCGTGCGCCGCCCTGCAACGCACGCTGCCACAGGGCCGTACCCACGCTTTCTTCGGGACGCCGCGCCGCGACGTTGCGATGCCTCGTGATCAGGCGCTGCCCGTATTCGAGCCAGCGCAGTTCCTCGACCGGCGACACCGATATATGCGAGTCGGAGCCGATGCCGAAGGTACCGCCCGCATCGATGAAAGCCGCCAACGGAAACAACCCGTCGCCCAGGTTGGCTTCGGTGGTGGGACAGAGACCGGCGACCGCGCCGCTCTTGGCGAGCCGGTCGGTCTCGTGCGCGGTGAGGTGGGTCGCATGCACGAGCGTCCAGCGCGGGTCGATGTCAGCGTGGTCGAGCAGCCATTCGACCGGGCGTGCGCCACGCACGGCGAGGCAGTCCTGCACCTCGCCGATCTGTTCGGCGATGTGGATATGCACGGGAAGGCCACGTGCGATACCGGTGGCGAGCAACGCGCGCATGGCGTCCTCCGGCACCGCGCGCAACGAATGCAGCGCGATACCCAGGGTGAACATGTCGTCCTGCATCGGCGCCAGCCGTTCGAGAAGGCTGACGAACCCACCCACGTCGTGGCGGAACCGTTGCTGTCGCTCGTTCAGGGGACGGCCGTCGAATCCGCCGGTCATGTAAAGCACCGGCAACAGCGTAAGGCCGATGCCCGCCTCCTTAGCCGCTTCCATGAGTGCCAGCGACATGGCCGCGGGATCGGCATAGGGCACGCCGCGCGGGCCATGGTGCAGGTAATGGAATTCGCAGACCTGCGTGTAACCGGCCTTCACCATTTCCACGTAGAGCTGTGTCGCGATGGCCTTGAGGTCGTCGGGATCGATCGCTTCGGCGAACGCGTACATGGTTTCGCGCCACGTCCAGAAACTGTCCTCGCCGGGGCCACGACGCTCGGCCAGGCCGGCCATGGCGCGCTGGAACGCATGCGAGTGGAGGTTGGGCATGCCGGGGAGGACGAAGCGCCCCACTCGCCCGGCCTCCCCGGTGGCCACGGCGAAGCGCCGGCCGGCCACGGCGAGCGGAGCGTCCCCGCTGCGCCATGCGCCTTCCTGCCAGAAGAAGTCGGCGCTGAAGGCGGTGGTCGACATGGCGTGTCCTCGAGGGGGTGGATGCACGCATGGTACCAATCGCCGACAGGGTCGGCTCCCATCCGTGCATGGCGGGGCATAATGGGTGGATGAACGAGACGAACGCCGCACATCCCCCGAAGCTGCTGCTTCGCCTGGCGCGCCCCAGCGACGTGCCCGAACTGGTCGCCCTCACCGCCCGGGTATACACCGCGGAATGGGGCCATTCGGCGGAAATGCTGCAAGGCCAGCAGACGCATTTTCCCGAGGGCCAGTTCGTGGTCGAGTACGAGGGAAAGATCGTCGGCTTCTGCGCCACGTTCCGCATCAACGAGGCGCTGGCGCTCGCGCCGCACACCTGGATGCAGATCACCGGCGGTGGCTTCGCCTCGCGCCACGATCCCAAGGGCGATTGGCTCTATGGCATGGAAGTGGTGGTCCATCCCGATTACCGCGGCATGCGCATCGGCCAGCGGCTGTACCTGGCACGCAAGCGGCTGTGCACCGACCTCAAGTTGCGCGGCATCGTCTTCGGTGGCCGCATGCCCGGCCTCGCCCGCGCGATCGGCCGCTACGGCAGTGCCGAAGCCTATGTGCAGGCCGTGGTCGACGGCAGCCGGCGCGATCCCACGCTGAGTTTCCAGCTGCGCAACGGCTTCGAGGTCATCGGGCTGCTCCGCGAATACGTACCCTCCGACCATGAGTCGCTCGGATATGCGGCGCACCTGGTGTGGCGCAATCCGCACCTGCTCGACCAGCCCGACATGCCCCGCGTGTCGCAGAGCCACCGCCTGCCGGATTCGGTGCGCGTGGCATCGGTGCAATACCAGCAGCGGCGCATCCGTTCGTTCGAGGAATTCGCGACGCAGGTCGAGTACTTCGTCGACATCGCCGCGGACTACGACGCCGACTTCGTGGCCTTTCCCGAGTTGATCACGCTGCAGTTGCTCTCGATCGAGAACGCCGAGCTGTCGCCGGTGGATTCGATCCGCCGTCTTTCCGAGTACACCGACGAAGTCAAGGCGTTGTTCCACCGCCTCGCCGTCCACTACAACATCAACATCGTCGGTGGCTCGCATCCCACGCGCCAGCCCAACGGCGACATCCACAACGTCTGTTACGTCTGCCTGCGCGACGGCTCGATCCATGAGCGCGAGAAGCTGCACCCCACGCCCAGCGAACGCAATGTCTGGAACATCACCGGCGGCGATTCGGCGGCCACGATCCAGACCGACTGCGGCCCGATCGGCGTGATGATCTGCTACGACTCGGAGTTCCCCGAGGTGGCGCGCCACCTGACCGACCAGGGCGCGTTGATCCTGTTCGTGCCGTTCTGCACCGACGTGCGCGAGGGTTACCTGCGCGTGCGCTACTGCTCGCAGGCCCGCGCGATCGAGAACCAGTGCTACGTGGTCCTCTCCGGCAACGTCGGCAACCTGCCCGGCGTGAACAATTTCGACATCCAGTACGGCCAGAGCTGCATCCTCACGCCGAGTGACTTCCCCTTCGCGCGCGACGGCATCGCCGCCGACTCCACGCCGAACATAGAAACGGTGCTGTTCGCCGACCTTCGCCTGGAAAACCTCGCCCGCGCACGCAACTCCGGCGCGGTGCAGAACCTCAAGGACCGCCGCTACGACCTCTACCAGGTGCGCTGGACGCGCTCGACGGAGAGCCGATGAGTACGCCACCACCGGACGCACCGCCGCCGCGCGGCGCGGCCTCGCCGCTGGAGCGCCTTCGGGAGTTGGGCCGGCACGAGTGGTTGTCGCCACGGCAATGGCGCCGGCGCATCCTGTTCTGGGCTGGCGCCATCGTCGTCGGCCTCTCCGCGGTGCTTTTCGCCAAGGCGGCCGACTTCGCCTTCGAACTGTTCCGCCGTGTCGCGTCGCACGGGTGGTGGGTGCCGCTGCTGGTGACGCCGGCGATGTTCGCGTTGCTGTGCTGGCTGACCCAGGGCGCGCTGAAGGCCACGCGCGGCTCCGGCATTCCGCAGGCGATAGCGGCATTGAAAGTGGAAGACGAAAGCTTCCGTTCCCGCGTGCTTTCGCTGAAGGTCGCGCTGGGCAAGATGGCGCTTACGCTGGCCGCCTTGCTTGGCGGTGCCTCCGTGGGACGCGAAGGCCCCACCGTCCACGTCGGCGCGGGGCTGCTGTACTCGATGGGTCGTCGCTTCGGCTTCGCCGATCCCACGGCCGCGGGACGCTTCGTCCTGGCCGGATCGGCCGCCGGCCTGGCCGCCGCCTTCAATACGCCGCTGGCGGGCGTGGTGTTCGCCATCGAGGAAATGTCGGGCACGTTCGAACATCGCATGAGCGGCACCTTGCTCACGGCGGTGATCGTGGCCGGCGTGGTCTCGCTCGGCATCGTCGGCAACTACGCCTATTTCGGCGACATCACGGCCACCCTGCCACTCGGCCGCGCATGGATCGCGGTGCTGCTGACAGGCATCGTCGGCGGCCTGGCGGGCGGACTCTTCGCGCGCCTGATCGTCCCCGCGGCGGGAGGATTCCGCGGCGCGATGGGCCGCATAAGGGCGCGCCAGCCGGTCGTCTTCGCCGCCGCCTGCGGTCTCGCACTGGTGCTGCTCAGCCTGCTCAGCGCGAACGGCCTCTATGGCACCGGCTATGCCCAGGCACGCGACATCCTGCAAGGCCACGGCGACACCGGGCCGTTCTTCGGCGCGCTGAAGTTCCTCGGCAACATCGCCTCGTCGTGGGCGGGCATTCCCGGCGGCATCTTCTCGCCGGCTCTCGCCGTCGGCGCGGGCCTTGGCAGCAACATCGCCCACTTCCTGCCCGGCTCGGATGTGTCCTCGGTGGTCCTGCTCGGCATGGCCGCCTACCTGGCCGGCGTGACCCAGGCACCGCTCACCGCGGCGGTCATCTCCCTGGAACTGACAGCCAACCGGCAGATGGCCTTGCCGATCATGGCCGCGTGCCTGCTCGCCCGCGCGCTCTCCAGCCTCGTCTGCAGGGTGCCGGTCTACAAGGCGCTCGCCGAGAACCTGATCGCGCAGTACGAGGAAGAACGGATGCGACGGGACGCACCGTCCGCGAACGAAACGAGCGCTCACGCCAAACCCCTTCCGATGGAACCGCACACGCCATGACGCCGGACCAACGCTGGGATCACCTCCTGCTCGATGTCGGCCTCGCCACGCTGACCGACAACGGCGCGCCATACGGCGCCATCGAGGACGGCGCCATCGCAT
The DNA here is from genome assembly GCF_056755675.1 of Luteibacter sp. KNZ12-1A. Lineage (NCBI taxonomy): Bacteria > Pseudomonadati > Pseudomonadota > Gammaproteobacteria > Lysobacterales > Rhodanobacteraceae > Luteibacter > Luteibacter sp. KNZ12-1A. The sequence goes on from NZ_JBPGXU010000080.1 coordinate 10,581, forward strand.
GGCGCGACGGCCGGATCGTTTTCGCCGGTCCGCGCGGGGAACTGCAGGACGAACCGCACGCCCTGGCGCACCGCGTCGAGTCCCTGCCCGGGACCTGGGTAACCCCGGGACTCATCGACTGCCACACGCACCTCGTGTTCGGCGGCGACCGGGCGCACGAATTCGAACGGCGGCTGGAAGGCGCGACCTACGAGGAGATCGCACGCGCCGGTGGTGGCATCGTCTCCAGCGTGCGCGCCACGCGCGCCGCCAGCGAGGACGGGCTGCTGCGCCAGTCGCTGCCCCGGGCCCGCGCGCTGCTGGCCGATGGGGTCACCACGCTCGAGATCAAGTCCGGCTACGGCCTGGAACCCGAGACGGAGCGACGCATGCTCCGCGTGGCCCGGCGCATCGGGAACGAACTCGGCGTGGAGGTGCGCACGAGCTTCCTCGGCCTGCACGCCTTGCCGCCGGAGTACGCCGGCCGACGCGACGAATACGTCGCGCTGGTCTGCGACATCATGCTGCCTTCGCTCGCCGCGGAGGAACTGGTCGATGCCGTGGATGCCTTCTGCGAGGGTATCGGCTTCACCCATGAGGAAACCCGGCGGCTGTTCGGGAAGGCCACGGAACTCGGTTTGCCGGTGAAGCTGCACGCCGAGCAGCTATCGGAACTCGGCGGGGCGGCACTGGTCGCGAGCTATGGCGGCCTCTCGGCCGACCACCTCGAATGGATCGGCGAAGACGGCGTGCGCGCCATGGCCGATGCCGGCACCGTGGCCGTGCTGCTACCCGGCGCCTACTATGCCTTGCGCGACACGCGCCCGCCCCCGGTCGATGCCTTCCGCCGCCACGGCGTGCCCATGGCCGTCGCCACCGACCTCAATCCGGGCACCTCGCCCCTGCTGTCCCTGCGCATGGCGATGGGCATGGCATGCACCCTCTTCCGCCTTACCCCCGAGGAAGCGTTGCGCGGCGCGACCGTGAACGCCGCGCGGGCCCTCGGCCTCGACGACCGTGGCCGCCTTGCCGTGGGCATGCGTGCCGACCTGGCGATCTGGAACGTCGGCCAGCCCGCGGAACTGTGTTACTGGATCGGCGGCGGCCTCCTCAGGGAGACCTGGATCGCCGGCGAGCGCACCACACGCTGACAGCCCGCGCACATTCGTCGCAAGTTTCCGAAAACTTCCATCGATCCGGAGGGACCCGGCACCTATCATCGATGTTGCCTTGGCGCTAGCCGCGCCGGCATCCAAGGATTGTCAGGAACATCGTTGAAGGGTTCATCGTCATCCCGCTCGCGGGATCGCCTCGTCGTCGCGCGCATCGCATGCCTCGTGCTCCTGGCATCCATCGCCGGCGCATGCGGCGACACGCGGGAAGAGGAAGAACAGCGTGCCCGGCATGCGCGGCAGATGCGCGATGTCGCACGCATGCTCGATGCCATGGAAGCATCCGAACCGGTGGACCTGGCGACGATCATGCAGGCACCCGTTCCCGACCTGCCGACCACCAGCCGGCGTGTCGCGACGCCATACGTGCACCCCCAACCACGCACCCGCGGCGGCTGGGTCATCACCGGCTGGCCATTCATCGCCCTCGGCGGAGCGGGCACCGGCACGGCCGCCATGTTGTTGCTGGCGATGTCGCGACGGCGTGCACGACAACGCATCGTCAAGAAGGCTCCATCCATCGCCAGCCATTTCGCCGACCGTCCATCCGAGCCACCTCCCGCGCAAACGCCACCCGTGTCGCCGGCCTGGGTATACAGGCGATCCGCCTACGAAACGCCGGACCTGCACATGATGGAGCAACCGGTGGACCTGCTCGTGCGGCCTTCTCCGGACGACGGTGCCGCCGTCGACGCCACCGCGCCGGCATCCAGCGTTCCACGAGGTGATTTGCGCGAACGGCTCTCCGCGGCGGACCCGCTGGCCGCGTTGCACCTGGTGGGCGACGAGCGTTTTCCCGATATCCGCCGCAGCGGGAAAACGAGCGACGCGGAACACGCCTGGGAAGACATCCTCGTTGCCCAGGCACGCCACGACGACGAGGATGCGCGGCTCGCGCGCTGGTTGCTGCCCGCCTTGCGCATGCATCGCGCACGCGACTTGCCGCAGCGCGACGCGGAGCGCCTGATCGTCGCGATCGAAGAAGACGCCGCCCGCGCCCTGGACGGCATGGACAGCGAGGAACGACCGCATGGCTTCGCGCGCTGGATCCGGTTCCGGCTGGCGCGCATCGGGCGCCTGTCCGGCGCCAACCGCCTGTTCGCCTCGCGAGACCTGCTGGCACGCCTCGCGCACGATCCTCGCTGCGACCATCCACTGGCCCTCGATGCCTGCATCGACGTCCAGCTCGCCTGGGCCTCGTGGTTGCTCGGCGCCGCCGCCGTGGCCCGCCTGGACGAAGCCGAGCGCTATTGCGACCGGCTCGCCGCCATCGGCCCGGATGCGACGACGCGCGCGTTGCGCAGGCGCGGCGAGACCTGGCTGCACCGCGCGAATACACGCAAGCCCGCGGAACGCCTGCCCGACCTCGAACGTGCGCAATCGTTGCTCGATGACGCGCATGCGCGACGTGCCGAAGCGGAAACCGCCTTGCTCGTCGCGTGCACCGCGCAGCGACGGGCACGCCTGCTTACCGCGGAGGAAGCGGCCGCGGCCTGCTCGCACGCCCTCCTCCACGCCTTCCTGGCGGAACACGACCCCGCGTGGCGCGTCGACGCACTGGCCTGCCGCCTGGAGATACAGCTGACGTATGAAGCCCTGCCCGAACACGCCGCGCAGGCAAGCGTCACCGCCGCGCTCGGCCGCAGCCTCGAAGCCGCGGGGCCGCTGCCCGCGTCCGCGCGCACCGCTGTCGCCGAAGCCCGGCTACGCGGCGGCGACCACGCCGGTGCCGCCGCGTGGTGCGAAGCCATCTGCCGCACGGATGCCCCCGACGACCGTGTCGTCCGGCTCTGGCGAGACGCCTGCCGCCGCTGGGCCGACGACCACGACCATGACGCCGCCGCGCTCGCGCGGTCGCTCCGCCACCTTGCCCTCGCCCGTTCCACCCTCTGAATCCACACGAGCCCCCATGAGCATGAAGCACGCCACGAACGACCCGATCCTGCCTTTCTGGCAGACCCGCTACGGCCTCGCCACCGCCGTCACGGTGAACAACGCGGTGGCGCGATCGCTGCAACTTTACGGCGAATGGGCCGAACACGAAGCCACGCTGCTGAGCGGGCTGATCGAGGAAGGCCAGACGATCCTGGAATTCGGCGGCGATTTCGCCGCGCACGCGTTGTGGATGGCGCAGGCGGTCGGTCCGCTCGGCCAGGTGCACGTGGCGGAACCACGCCGCATCCATTTCCAGCAGGTATGCGCGAACGTGGCGATCAACGGCCTCGACAACGTCTTCACCCATGCGGTGTGGCTGGGTCGCGGCAAAGGGCTGTCCTCGCTCGGCGGCTTGTTGCCCGGTACGCGCACGGACGCCGACGAAAAGGTTCGCATGGCGACCGTCGACAGCCTGCGGCTCGAAGCGTTGCACCTGCTCAAGGTGAACCAGCCAAACGCATTGGCCGACGTCCTCGCGGGTGCGACCGAGACACTGCGCACGCATCGCCCGCTGATCTATGCACGCCTTTCGGGCATGGACACCGCCGAGACCGAGGTCGCGGCGATCAAGGCGCTGGGTTACCGCGCGTGGTCACACGTGCCCTACCTGTACAACGCGGATAACCATGCGGGCATCGACGCGAACATCTTCCCGGGCCTGGTCCAGCAGAACGTGATAGCCGCACCGGCCGACAGCCGCTTCGAGTTCGCGGAACGATTGGAACTGTGATCACGAAAAAAGCCCCGCATCGCGGGGCTTTTCGTCTCACGCTACCGAAGACTCAGGCCTTCTTGCGCGGCGCGGCCTTCTTGGCGGCGGCTGGCTTGGCAGCGGCCGGCTTGGCCACGGCGGCGCCGGTCACGACGTCGATGTGCGGACGGGCATTGCCGTAGCTGGAACGGTAGATCTTGCCGCGACGGGTGCGGCGGTCGCCCTTGCCCATGGGAAACTCCTTGATTCGTAATGAGGGAGAGAAACGGCCGATCATCGTAGCAGCGGCTGCGTAAAGCGCAAGAGTGCCCGTTCAGTGAACGTGGCGGCCGTTCTCGCCACACCCTTCCCGCTCGTCGGGACAGGGGCCCGGATCGAACTGGACGGTGGCGTGCCCGACACGCCAGCGCTCGCTGAGCATGGCCTTGATCGCACCCAGCACCCGGGCCTGGTCGGACTGCCCGGTTCCGGGCGCCAGTTCCGCGTGCAGGGTGGCCATGCGCGAACCGGCGGTTACCTGCCAGACGTGCAGGTGATGGATATTGACGATGCCCGGATCGGCCGAATGCAGTTCGCGCTGCACGTCGGCAAGGTCGATGCCCTCGGGAATGCCTTCGAGCAGGATATGTCCCGAACGGCGCACCAGCGACCACGCACTGCGCAGGATCAAGAGCGAAACGAGCACCGAAAGCACCGGGTCCGCCCAGTTCCAGTCCAGCCAGCGCACCGCCAGCGCGGCCAGCACGGCGGCCACCGAGCCGAGCAGGTCGCCCAGGACATGCAGGCTGGCGCCGGCGATATTCACGTCGTCCGGGTCGTGGCCATGGAGGGTACGCAACACCACCATGTTGGCGACCAGGCCGAGGACGGCCACCACCAGCATGACGCCGGACAGGATCGGCTGCGGCGAAAACAGCCGCTGGATCGCTTCGAACACGATGAAGGCGACCAGGGCGAACTGGGTGAGCGCGTTGACGAAGCCGGCCAGCACTTCGATGCGCCCGTAACCATAGGTGCGGCGCGCATCGGCCGGGCGCGCCGCGAACCTCGCACCGAGGAATGCCAGCAACAGCGCCAGCGCGTCGACCAGCATATGCCCTGAATCCGCCAGCAGCGCCAGCGAACCCGACCATACGCCGCCGACCGCCTCCGCGATCAACATCACGGTGGTCAGGACAAAGGCGAACAGCAGCTTGCGCTCGTTCCCGCCCTCGGCGTGATCGTGCACGTGTCCATGGGCATGGACGTGCGAATGGGCGTGATCGTGTGACATGGGGCGAAGGCTAGGTAATCCGGCGGCGGTTACACAATCACGGGTGCGCGCAGGACGGCCCATGGATATGCCCGGCATGGCCACTGCGATCGACCTTCAGGTTGACGAAGTGCGCGGCGGCGACGAGGAAACCACCGCAGGTCACCAGCACGCTATGCACGAACAACGAATTGCCATGCAGGAAGGTGACGCCGAGTAGCAGGAGCACCAGGCCCGGGACGGCCAGGACCAGCGGCAAGCGTCGGCGATGGCGGCGGAACCCGGACAAGAGCGCCACGCTGGCCAGCAGGCAGGCGAAGACGACGAAGCCGGCTTCGAAGCGATGGTCGGCCAGGAACGACAGTCCCAGCACCGGCAGCAACGCGATGACGAAGGGCAGCGCCGCGCAATGGATCGCGCACAGGAACGAGGCCGTCGCGCCGAGTCGATCGGCGGCGTGCCACCAGCGGCGGCGGACTTCAGGGGCGACGGACGGATCGGTCATGGGGGACATAGCGTGACTAGTTGCACAGGTCGAGGCAAGTGATGATACTTTATAACATTGCGAAACCCAACCGGAGTTCCACCCGATGCGCCGAACCTTCCTTGCCCTGACCATCGCCGCCACCTGCGGCGCGGCCCTGCCCGCCATGGCCGACGACACGACCCAGGACGCCACGGCCCCTGCCGTGGACGCCAAGGAGGCCCCGGGCAAGAGCCGCAAGAACGCCGAGAAGCTCGACGGGATCGTGGTCAACGCCGTGCCCCTGGGCCAGAACGCGGACCAGATCGTGGCGCCCGTGGCCGTGCTGGCGGGGTCGGCGCTCGACGACGCCAAGGGTGTCTCGCTGGGCGAAACGGTGTCCTCCATTCCAGGCGTGCAGAGTTCCGCGTTGGGAACCGCCGTGGGCCGCCCGGTGATCCGTGGCCTGGACGGCCCGCGCGTCGCGGTGCTGGAGAACGGCCTGTCGTCGCAGGACGTCTCCAACGTGAGCCAGGACCACGCGGTGACGCTGGAACCTTTCCTCGCCGACCAGATCGAGGTGCTGAAGGGCCCCGCCACCCTGCTCTATGGTTCGGGCGCGATCGGCGGCGTCGTGAACGTCGTCGATGGCCGCGTTCCGGAGAAGGCGCCCGACAACGGTTTCGCGGGACGCGCCGAACTACGCCACGATTCCGTCTCCGATGGCCATACCGGCCTGCTCCGCCTCGATGCGGGCAACGACAAGTTCGCCATCCATGTCGACGGCATGCGCCGGGACAACGAGGACTACGACATCCCCGGTGGCACCCTCGCCAACAGCGCGGTGAAGACCACCTCCGGCTCGGTCGGCGCATCGTTGCTCGGCTCGTGGGGTTATGTCGGCTTGTCCGTCTCGCGTTTCATGGATCTCTACGGCAGCCCCGCCGAACCCGGCGATCCGGCCGAAGGCGAAGATCCCGTCCACATCAAGATGGCGCAGACCAACTACACGCTGAAAGGCGGCCTCGTGCAGCCGATCGACGGCATCAGCAAGGTCGAATTCAGTCTCGGCCATGGCGCGTACCAGCATGTGGAATTCGAAGGCGACGTGCCGGGCACCACCTTCTCGACCAACAGCAACCAGGGTCGCCTCGTCGTCACGCACGACCCGCTCGGCGGATGGGAAGGCGCGTTCGGCGTGCAGACCCAGCACCGGCAGTTTTCCGCCGTGGGCGAGGAAACCTTCGTCCCGCCCACGGTCACCGATGGTGTCGGCGTCTTCCTCACCGAACAACGCGAGTTCGGCCCGGTGAAGGTCGAACTCGGTGCGCGTCACGACAAGCAGAGCGTCGATCCGGAGAACGGTCCCAAGCGCGACTTCAGTCCGAACAGCTTCTCCGCAGGCGTCGCCTGGCGCTTCGCCGAACAGTGGCACCTGTCGTTGAACCTCGACCACGCCGAGCGCGCGCCGTCCGAGGAAGAACTCTTCGCCAACGGGCCACACGCGGCATCCAACACGTTCGAGATCGGCAGCGACCTGGGCAAGGAAAAATCCAACCAGGCGGAACTCGGCCTGCACTTCCATGGCGATGTCGTCGAAGGCAAGGTCGCCGTGTACTACAACAAGTACAAGAACTTCATCTATCTCGCCGACACGGGCGAAGTGGAAGACGATCTTCCCGTGCGCATCTGGTCGCAGAACGATGCGACGTTCCGCGGCGCGGAGGCCGAGGCCACGTTCCACTTGTCGAAGGGCCCGTCCGGCAACTGGGACCTGCGCGTCTTCGGCGATACCGTGCGCGCGACGCTCGCCGACGGCGGCGGCAACGTGCCACGCATCCCGGCCGGCCGCATCGGCTCCACGCTGAGCTGGAGCGCCGACAGCCTGCGCGCCAGCCTCGGCGCGGTGCGCTACATGAAGCAGGACAAGATCGCGGCGTTCGAAACGGATACGGCGGGTTACACGCTGGTCAACGCGCACTTCGCCTGGACCTTCGTCAACGACGACCGCAGCCAATGGGAAGCCTTCGTCGACGGCAACAACCTCACCAACCAGACCGCGCGTCCCGCCACGTCGTTGTTCAAGGACGTGGCGCCGCTCCCCGGTCGCAACGTTTCGGTAGGCGTCCGCGCCTACTTCTGAGTTCCCGGTCTCCCTGCCCCTCCTCCCTCCCCGGGGCGGCCGGTAGCGAAGTGGGGGGCCCACCTGGGCGCCCCACGTTTTTTGGCAGGAGCCGACCCTGCAGCGATCCTGCGGCGGCGGGCCGGTTGCATGCACGGCTCGGCTTCGCCCTCGCGTTCGCCGTGTGCGGCGAGGGGAGCTGCCGGGCGCCACCCTCGGCGCGACGGTAGTCGCCGTCCCTTGGGCAAGGATGCCGCT
>NZ_JBPGXU010000081.1:0-17961 GCF_056755675.1 Luteibacter sp. KNZ12-1A
GCCGCGGGCCGCACATGCGGGGTGCGGGGGGTGGTTGGGGGCGCGGGGGGCCACATCGGGGGGGGGGGGCTTGGGGGGGGCGCGGCTTTGGCGGGCGTGGCCGCGCGTTCCCGGGCGCGCCCCACCCTCACCGCACCGCGTCAGGCAACTCATCCCAGATCTTCGGATCCTCCGCCCCGAGCACCCAGGCGCAGAATCCCTGCAACCCATACTGCTTCGCCACGTCGTACCGGTCGCGGAAGGCGCGCGCATCCGGAAGGAACACCCACTCGCGCATCTGGTCGCGATAGAAATAGAACCACGACTCGTGTTCCACCGGGTCCCACTGCATCGTCGCGCCGAACTGCTTGGCCAGCGGGAACGACGCGTCGGCATCGATGTATTCCGCCGAGATGTTCGAATTCTCCTTGCCGTCCGCGCCCACCGGATTCCCGGCGAACCAGTGGTAACCGTAGAGGCCGATGCCCAGCGACAGCTTCTCCTTCGGCACCACCTTCATCGCGTACTCGAGGTGCTCCATCACCCATGGCATGCCTGCGACCGGCCCGGGCGTGGTCCAGCGCGTGTGCTGGTCGTAGGTCATCAGGCAGACAAGGTCGAGCACCTTGGCCAGCTCCTTCAGGTCGTACGCGCCGCGCCAGTACTCCCACATCCACTTGCCAAAGGCGCCGCGGCCGGCGTAACCCGGCGCGTTCGGTACGACCGCCATGCTCAACTGGAGGCCGTGCTTGTGCAGCGCCTCGTAGGTCTGTTTCGTCAACAAGGTGAGCGCATCGCGATCCGTCCAGGCGATGTTCTCGAAATCGAACTGGAAGCCGCTGAAGCCGTGCAGCTTCGCCTGCTCGATCATGCTCGCGATCATCGCCTTTTTCGCGGTTTCATTGGTCAGCAGCGCATGGAACTTCGCGCGGTCGCCGCCGGCGGAGATGATCGGCATCACGGGCAACCTGTGCGCCTTGGCGATCTTCAACACGTAGGCGTCGGGCGCGCCCGAGACCAGGCCGTTCTCGTCGACGCCGTACCAGGTCGGCACCAGCACGTCGATCTTGTCGACGTGGGCCTCGAACGAAGCGATCGATTTCTGCGATTCCATCATGTAGAAGAGCGCCACCGGCGACTTGGCGAATGCGGCGAGCGGCATCCACAGAAGGCAGGCGAGCAGCGCTACGAGCGGTCGTTTCATGGAGTGGCCTTGGATGGGTTCGCCAGCGTGATGCGATACACGTACGCATCGCTGCCGACGGGATGGGAAGGAAGACGAAGGTGCAGGCCACCGGCATCCTGGGTGAACGGGACGTCGCTGCCGTCGGCGAGCAACTCCACGCGCGTCACGGTGTCGCCGGGCTGGATCGAACGCACCGTGGCCTTGCCCTTGGCGGGCCAGCCCAGTTCGATCGCATAGAGCTTGCCGTTACCCGTGGTGAAGCGGAAATCCTCGGCCGTATAGGGCTTGGTCTTGGTGTCCTGGAAGGTGCCGCCCACCACCTCGGTCGGACCCTCGCCGAACACACGCCACGGCTTGCTGCCGTAGATCGCCTCGCCGTTGGCCTTCAGCCAGCGGCCGACGCTGCGCAAGGTGTCCTGCGCGCCCTGCGGGATGGTTCCATCCGCGCGCGGGCCGATGTTGAGCATCAGGTTGCCGTTCTTGCTGACCACGTCGGCGAGCAGGTGGATGATGAAGGCCGGCGACTTGTAGGTATCGTGCTCGATGTAGCCCCAGGAATCGTTGCTTATCGAGGTATCGGTCTGCCAGTGCGTGGCGTGGATGCCGGTGAGCTGGCCGCGCTCGATATCCAGCGTGCCCGCGCCTTCCGGGAAGTCGCCGAGCTTGTAGTTCACCACGACGCCGTCGCGTTTCGCACCGTCGTTGTAGTAGTACGAAAGCATCGTGGGCAGCGTATTGCGGAACGTCGGGTGGCCGATCCACCAGTCGAAATAGATGAGGTCCGGGTGGTAGTCGTCGATCAGTTCGGCCGTGCGCGCGAGCCAGTCGTCGAGCCAGGCCTGAGAGACATAGGTCCAGTCGTCCGCGACGTTTTCGTCGTGCTTGCTGAGGTGGTCCACGGCCGGGCCGTACAATTCCGCATTCGCCGGGTCGTTCACGTCGGAATCGAAGTGGCGGCCGCCGTCGAAGAACCAGTCGTGCTCGGCACGATGGGAGGAGACACCGAAACGCATGCCCTGCCCCCGTACGGCCTTCGCCAGCAAGCCGATGACGTCGCGTTTCGGTCCCTTCTTCACCGCCGTCCAGTCGGACAGCTTCGAGTCGTACATGGCGAAGCCATCGTGATGCTCGGCTACCGGCACGACGTAACGCGCGCCCGCCTCACGGAACAGCGCGGCCCATGCCTCGGGGTCGAAACGCTCCGCCTTGAACATCGGCACGAAGTCCTTGTAGCCGAAGCGCGACTGTGGCCCGTAGGTGGCCACGTGATGGGCGAACTCCTTCGTGCCCTGCTTGTACATGTTGCGCGAATACCATTCACTGCCGAACGCCGGCACCGAATAGACGCCCCAGTGGATGAAGATGCCGAACTTGGCGTCGTCGTACCACGCGGGCGAGCGATAGGCCTGCAAGGACGCCCAGTCGGGACGGAACGGCCCCTGGCCGGAGCCCTTCGCGACCCGATCCAGGATGGCCCGGCGTTCGGGAGCGAACTTCGCCGAGGCCTTCTGCCAGGCCAGGTCCTGGGCCTGTGGCGACACGCTGCCCGCCGTGGGCGCGGTCGCCCCATCGGCGTGGGCGGCGCCGGCCAGCAGGGCCGCCACGAGGAACACCAATCGTCGTCGCATGCATGGACTCCTTCCGGCAAAAAAAGAACCGGCGGCACCGCAGGGAGGCAGCCACCGCCGGTGCGCGCTAAAGCTTGAAGTTCAGGGTCATCGAGTACGTGCGTCCACTCTTGTACTCACCGATGGGAGCGTACTTGATATCGGCGTACTGGTAGTACGTCGAATCCAGCAGGTTCGTCGCGCTGAGCGTGATGCCGGCCCATGGCGTGATCTGGTACGACGCGCTCAGGTCGAGCTCCTTGTAAGCATCGGAAAACACGTTGGAGTTGAGTCGTCCCACCTGGGTGAAGTACGGCGAGCGGCGGCTGTAGTTGATGCGCGCCGACCACGGCCCGTGCTCGTAGTACGGGATGATGTTGATCGTGTTTTTCGACAGGTACGGCAGGTTCAGCTTGTCGCCGTTGGTCTGGGTCTGCGTGGTGGCCTTGCTGTACGTGTAGTTGGTCTGGATGCCGAAGCCGTGACCGAGGTCCTGCTGGTAGATCAGGGAGAGGCCGGACACTTTCGCGTTGGACGCGTTGATCGGCGAGGTCACCGAATACACGTTGGTCTGGCCGGTGGTCGGATCGGTCAATGCGCGTTCGGACGTCGTGGTGACGATGTAACTGTCGATCTTGCGCACGAAACCCTCGACCGACAGCAGGCTGGCCGGCGCGAAATACCACTCCGCCGACAGGTCGAAGTTGGTCGACTGGTAGGGCTTGAGGTCCGGATTGCCCGCGCTGGCCGTGAAGTTGCCCGTGGCCGCGCCGTTGAGCGACGTGGCGCCGGCCAGGTCGCTGTAGCGCGGACGGGCGATCACTTTCGCCACGGACAGGCGCAGGACCTTGTCCTCGTCGAGGTCATAGGCCACGTTCACCGACGGCAGCGGCTTGTAGTAATGCGTGCTGGTCGACACGCGGCTGTAGGTGCCGCCATCGCTGTTGACGTAGTAGTTCGACGTGTCCTTCGTATCGACGTAACGCACGCCGACATTGCCGCGCCAGCTGCCGGACTGGTAGTTCATCTGCACGTACGCGTCCTTGGTGACCTCGGACACGCCGAACATCGACGGGTAGTTCAGGGTGTACGGTCCCTGCGGCTGCGACTTCAGGTAATCGACGACGCTGCTCTGGCTGGCCGTCGGCCAGTCGGTGAGGTCGCCACTGGCGTGCAGGCCATCGAAAAGGCCACCGGGGGTCGAACCCGGATCGAAATCCGTCAGCGAAATGGGGTCGGTGGTGTTGATGCGGTTGCCGCGCGATTGCGTGCCGTTGAAGTGGTTGGTGTACTTCACGCCCATCTGGATCTGGTTGATCGGGCCCCATTCCAGGTCGCGCGAGGCATCGAACTGCGCATAGCGCTCGCGATCCGTCGTCGTCTCGTAGTAGATGCCGCCGGCCTGGTTCTGGCCCGGCAGCGAGGTGTCGCCCGGGGGCGAACCCGCCGGGGAACCGACCAGCCCCCAGTTGGCCGCCGAACCGTTCTGGTAGCCCACGCTGGTGTTGCGCCCGTCGTATCCGAAGTTGTACCCGCCGTTCTGGAGCAGGTACTTCATGAGGTATTCGGGGTCCTTGCCGCCGCTGGCGCTGGTATAGCCGACCTGGCTGGTGAACACCCAGGCGTCGCCGTTGAAGTCGTGGCGCAGGTTGATGCTCTTGGTCGAGACCTCGGTCTTGCGGTAGTTCGCATCCAGTTCGGCGTACGGTTGCCCGTTCCCCGTGGTGGAGGACACCGTGCCGGAGGTGATGTAGCCGTTGGCGACGTTGATGTCGGTCAGCTTGTTGAGGTCACCGCAGCCGGGACAGACGTAACGCGACTCGCTGAAGTTGTCGTACTTGCCCTTGACGTACAGGCCGGTCAGGTTGAATTCGTTGTGCTCGTCCGGGCGCCATTGCAAGGTCGACTGCAAGCCGTTGCGCTCGCGAGTCTGCTGGAAATAGGCGCTGTTGATGCCCACCGGGATCTTCGCGTTGGCGTAGTTCTGGTCGCCCGTGACGTTCGGGTTGCCGGTGATGTTCGCGCCGGTGGTATAGCCGAAGAACTCGATGCCCGCGCGGGACAGGTTCTCCTTGTCGTGGGTCACGCTGGTGAGGACACCGAACGTGCTGTCGGCGTTCTTCCAGCTCCACAGCGCCGAGGCCCGCGGATTACCCTCTGCCGAACGGTCGTTATAGTTGTAGCCGAGCGAGCCGCGGAGCGTGTTCGCCGGCAGGTCGAGGGGCTTTCGCGTATGGATGATGACCGTGCCACCGATGCTGCCCTCGTCGATGCGGGCCTCGGGCGACTTGTATACCTCCATCAGGCCGATGATCTCGGGCGAAAGCAGCGAATAATTGAACGTGCGGCCGCTGGTATCCGTCGGGTTGCCGCCCCAGTCGCCCGAGGCGATGGTCTGGCCGTTCAACAGCACGCGGTTCAGCGCCGCGTCGGTGCCGTTGACGCTGATCTTCTCGCCTTCGCCGAACTGGCGGTCCACCGTGATGCCAGGCAGGTGCGAGAGCGATTCGGCGGCATTCGTGTCCGGGAACTTGCCGATGTCGGTCGCGCTGATCGCGTCCACGACCGCATTGGCGTTGCGCTTGACGTCGATCGCCTTCTCCAGGCTGCCGCGATAACCGGTGACGGTCACCGCCTGCAATTCCTCCACGCGCTTGTCGGCGGCTTTCTGCTGCGCCGTCTTCGGAGGATCCGCCGGGGCGGGTGTGGCGTCCTGCGCGTGTGCGGCCGTTGCCAGTCCACAGAGGATGCTCGCGCACAACAGGGTCTTGCTGATGGTCATGGATGATCTCCCCGAACGCTGTATTCCGGATACACGCCTTCCGCCCTGCCCGGGCAGCGCATGCTTGTCTTGTGGAACCGCGCCGTTGGCGACGGCACGGGCGTTACCCCTCGCATCCAGCAATGAAACGGAACGGCCCCACGCCGACAACGTTGTCATTTTCCGGATGCAGAACTTCTTGCGATCCGTTCACTGGCGAACTCAGTATTCAGATATGTTTCAACCGATTCAAGTTGCACTGCAACATTTTCTCGAAATGGTTCAGGGCTCTAGACAAGTTCACATATAAACGTAGTATTTATACCTGCGCAGTCGCGCCAAGGAGCATTCATGCCATCGCAGCACGCGAGCCAGACTCCCGCCGCACCACCAGGACGCAGGCCAAGGCCGTTGTCCCGGCTGGCATTCGGCGGCGCTCCGGTAGGCAACCTCTACACCGAGGTGGACGAGGCAGCCGCGCGCCAGACGATCCTCCACGCCTGGACCGGCGGCATCCGCCACTTCGATACCGCGCCCTATTACGGCTTCGGGCTCAGCGAAACGCGGATCGGCGACGCGCTCGCCGGCGTTTCGCGAGAGAGCTACACGCTTTCCACGAAGGTGGGCCGCGTGATCGAAAACGCCGCGGGCCGGCGTGGCGAAGCCGACGGCTTCGCCGTGGACGGCCTCGCCGCACGCTTCGATTACAGCCGCGACGGCGTGCGCCGTGCCCTCGAAGCGAGCCTGCGCCGTCTGCGCACCGACCGCATCGACATCCTCTTCCTGCACGATATCGGCGCGCTCACGCACGGCGAGCGCCACCCCCTCGTACTGGCCCAGGCGCTGGACGAGGCGCTGCCTGAAATGGCGCGCATGCGCGAGGAAGGCCTTGTCGGCGCCATCGGCATCGGCGTGAACGAAGAAGCGGTATGCCTGGACGTGATGCCGCGCTTTCCCCTCGACGCGATCATGCTCGCCGGGCGCTACACGTTGTTCGAACAGGCGGGCAGCACGGCGGTGATGGCGCGGGCCCAGGCCGACGGCGTATCCGTCCTGGTCGCCGGTCCGTACAACTCCGGGCTGCTCGGTGGCACCCATGGCCCTGGCGCGACCTACGACTACGCCCCCGCCACGCCCGACGTGCTCGCACGCGCGCAGCGGTTCTACGACGCGTGCGCGCGCACCGGTGCCGATGTCGGCGCCGCCGCGCTGCAATTCCCCCTCGCCCACCCGGCGGTCGTCAGCGTCGTCTGCGGCCTGCGTTCCGTCGCGGAAGTCGATGCCGCGCTGCTCCGCCAGCGTGCCGAGATCCCCTCGGCCGCATGGAAGGCGCTGCGCGACGAAGGGTTGCTCGACGCCGGAGTACCCACGCCGTGATCGTCGACGCCCATCGCCACTACTGGGACCCTTCGCGGCTCGATTATGCATGGCTGGCACATGCGCCGGCGGCGCTGCGCCGCGCCTTCCTGCCGGGCGACCTGCCCCGGAACGCGGACGCTTGCATCCTCGTCCAGGCCGCGCCGGACGAAGCCGAGACGCGCTTCCTCTTCGAGCTTGCCCGCGACATGCCCGGTGTCATCGGCGTGGTCGGATGGGTCGACCTGGAAAGTCCCGATGTCGAAACCCGTCTCGACCAGTTGATCGCCGATGGCGGCGGCCTGCTCCGTGGCATCCGGCCCATGGTGCAGGACATTCCCGATACGAATTGGCTGGCATCGTCGTCACTCGACAGCGCGTTCGACCTCATCGCCGAACGCGGCCTCGTCTTCGACGCCCTGGTCGATAGCCGGCACCTGCGCGCGCTCTACGGGCGGCTCGGGAAACATACAGGCCTGCGGACCGTGATCGACCACGCCGCAAAGCCGGACATCGCCGCCGGCGAGTTCGCCGAATGGGCCGGCGCCATCGCGCGCCTCGCGCAGATGCCCGATGTCTACTGCAAGTTGTCGGGCTTGCTCACGCTCGCCGATCCGTCGACCGATCCCTCCGCACTGGAACGTTACGTCGCCCACCTGTTCGGGACGTTCGGCGCGGAACGCCTGGTCTGGGGTAGCGATTGGCCGGTGCTGACGACGCATGCCACCTACGACGCCTGGAAAACCCGCGCCGGCGAACTCGTCCGTCGCCACGCGCCCACCGCGGTGGGCGCGGTATTCGGCGGTAACGCGCTAACCCTCTACTCCGCATCGAGGAAACCAGCATGACGCGATCCTTCCTGTCCATCGCATCCATCCGTCGCGGGAAGCCGGCATGAGCGGCCGCCTGGCGGGCAAGCGTGCGCTGGTCACCGCGGCCGGTGCGGGCATCGGCCGCGCCACCGCCCTCGCCTTCGCCGCGGAAGGCGCGACGGTACTGGCGACCGACATCGACGAAGCACAACTGGCCAGCCTCGCCGCCGAACATCCGAACGTGACGACGCGAAGGCTCGACGTGACAGACGCGGCGGCGATCGCCGGCGTCGTCGCCGATGCGGGAGTGATCGACATCCTGTTCAACTGCGCGGGCTACGTGCATGCGGGCACCCTCCTCGACACCGACGACGACGCATGGCGCCGGTCCTTCGCGATCAACGTCGACGGCATGTTCCACACGTGCCGGGCCGTACTACCCGGCATGCTGGAACGTGGCATCGGCAGCATCGTGAACATGTCCTCGGTCGCCTCCAGCATCAAGGGCGTACCGAACCGCTTCGCTTATGGCAGCACCAAGGCCGCCGTCATCGGCCTCACCCGGTCCATCGCCGCCGATTACGTGGCGCGTGGCGTGCGCTGCAACGCCATCTGTCCCGGCACCGTGAAGACACCTTCCCTGGCGGCGCGCGTACGTGCGCTCGGCGGCGACGAAGAAGCCGCATGGCGGGGTTTCACCGATCGCCAGCCGATGGGCCGGCTGGGCGAGCCGCGCGAAATCGCCGCGCTGGCCGTCTACCTGGCCTCCGACGAATCGTCATTCACCACCGGCACCGTCCACGTCGTGGACGGTGGCTGGTCGAACTGAGGAACGCACCCGATGAAACTCGTCCGTTTCGGCGCGCCCGGCAAGGAAACACCCGGCCTCGTCGACGATAGCGGCCAACTGCGCGATCTCTCCGGCGTGGTCGCCGACATCGCCGGCGACGTGCTCGGCAACGCGGGCTTGCGCCGCCTTGCCGCCATCGACCCCGCGACCCTTCCCATCGTGCACGGCGAGCCGCGCCTGGGTACGCCGGTAAGCGGCATCGGCAAGATGATCTGCGTCGGCATGAACTACGCCGACCACGCCGCCGAGACCAACGCGCCGGTGCCCGAACAGCCCGTCCTCTTCATGAAGGCGACTTCCGCCATCGGCGGGCCCAACGACACCGTGGTGATCCCGCGCGGTTCGGTGAAGACCGACTGGGAAGTGGAGCTGGGCGTCATCATCGGCGAGGTGACCCGGGACGTGCGGATCGACGACGCGATGGCGCATGTCGCCGGCTATGCCGTCATCAACGACCTCTCCGAACGCGAGTTCCAGCTCGAGCACGGCGGCCAATGGGTGAAGGGCAAGAGCTGCGACACCTTCGGTCCCATCGGCCCCTGGCTGGTCACGCGCGACGAGGTGGCCGATCCACAGAACCTGTCGCTCTGGCTAGAAGTCAACGGCCACCGCTACCAGAACGGCAATACGCGAACGATGGTGTTCGGCGTGGCGCAGCTGGTGAGCTACATCAGCCGCTACATGACCCTGATGCCAGGCGACGTCATCAGCACGGGCACGCCGGCCGGCGTCGGGCTCGGACTCAAGCCCCCTACCTACCTGAAGCCCGGCGACGTCATCGAGCTGGGCATCGAAGGGCTCGGCCGCCAACGCCAGGATGTCGTGGCGCATTCCAGCCGCCAGTCCTGAATTCCATCGTTACGGATCGATACGTCGCCGGCTAAGGAGGCCGGATCGCATGGTGAAAATTACGGCGCTGGACACGTTCGATGTCCGCTTCCCGACCTCGCTCGACCACGACGGCTCAGACGCGATGAATCCGGACCCGGATTACTCGGCGGCCTATGTGATCCTCCGCACCGATAGCCCGGACGGCCTCTCCGGCTACGGGCTCGTGTTTACGATCGGGCGCGGCAACGACGTGCAGACCGCCGCCCTCGCGGCGCTGGAGCACATGGTGGTCGGCCGCCCCATCGAGGACATCGTCGACCGCCTCGGCGACTTCGCGCGCGAACTCAATGGCGACTCGCAACTACGCTGGCTCGGTCCCGAGAAGGGCGTGATGCACATGGCCATCGGCGCGGTCATCAATGCCGCCTGGGATCTCGCCTCGCGCCGCGCCGGCAAGCCGCTGTGGCGCTTCATCGCCGACATGACGCCCGAGCAACTGGTCGCGCAGATCGACTTCCGCTACCTGACCGATGCGCTGACACCCGCACAGGCGCTGGCCATCCTGCGTGAAGCCGAGCCACACAAGCAGGCGCGCATCGCGCAACTGGAAACGGAAGGGTATCCCGCCTACACCACCTCCCCCGGCTGGCTCGGCTATTCCGACGAAAAGATGCTTCGGCTTGCGCGACAGGCCGTGCAGGATGGCTTCCGCACCATCAAGCTCAAGGTCGGCCTTCGCCTGGAGGACGACATACGCCGCTGCAGGCTGGCACGTGCCACCGTGGGCCCGGACATCGCCATCGCCGTCGACGCCAACCAGCGCTGGGACGTGAACACGGCCATCGAATGGTTGAAACCACTGGAGAACGTGGGCCTCGCCTGGGTGGAGGAACCGACCAGCCCCGACGATGTGCTCGGCCACGCCGCCATCCGTCGCGCCGTCGCACCCACGCCCATCTCCACCGGCGAACACGGGCAGAACCGCGTGATGTTCAAGCAGTTCCTGCAAGCGGGCGCGGTCGATCTCATCCAGATCGACGCGGCACGCGTCGGTGGCGTGAACGAGAACCTCGCCATCCTGCTGTTGGCGGCGCATTTCGGCGTGCGCGTGTTCCCCCATGCCGGCGGCGTAGGGCTGTGTGAACTCGTGCAGCACCTGGCCATGGCCGACTTCGTGGCGATCACGGGCAAGAAGGAAGACCGCGCCATCGAGTACGTGGACCACCTGCACGAGCACTTCGTCGATCCCGTCCGGATCGTGCGTGGCCGGTACATGGCGCCGACCGCCCCGGGCTTTTCCGCCCAGATGCACCCGGCATCCGTCGACGACCACCTGTTTCCCGACGGACTCGTATGGCGCGAACTGTCGCTGACCGTGGACGGCTGAACACATGAGGAGGCCGGTCACCAACATCGCCGACTTGCGTGACCTCGCCAGGCGCCGCGTACCCCGGGCGTTCTTCGAGTACGCGGATCGCGGCGCCTACGACGAATCGACGCTTCGCGGGAACCGAAGCGCGTTCGAGCGCCTGCGCTTCCGCCAGCGCGTGATGCGCGACGTGGACAACCGCTCGCTCGCCACCACGGTGGTGGGCCAGCCACTGAGCATGCCGCTGGCCATCGCGCCGACCGGCCTCACCGGGTTGCAACACGGCAGCGGCGAGATCCACGGCGCCCGTGCCGCCGCGAAGGCCGGCATACCCTTCTGCCTCAGCACGATGTCGATCTGTTCCATCGAACAGGTGCGCGCCGCCACGGACGCGCCGTTCTGGTTCCAGGTCTACGTGATGCGCGACCGCGGCTTCACCCGCGAACTGATTCGCCGCGCGCGCGCCGCCGAGTGTTCGGCCTTGATGCTCACCGTCGACCTGACCGTGCAGGGCCAGCGCCACCGCGAGATCAAGAACGGCTTGTCCGTGCCGCCGAAGATCACCCTGCGCAACCTGTTCGACATCGCGAGCAAGCCGCGCTGGGCGTGGAACGTGTTGCGTGCGCCGAGCCGGTCGTTCGGCAACCTCGACGGGCACATCCAGGGCGCGGACAGCCTGACCACGCTGGCCCAATGGATCGCCAGCCAGTTCGATCCGACATTGAACTGGGACGACCTGAACTGGATTCGCGATCTCTGGCCCGGGAAACTCATCCTCAAGGGCATCCTCGACGCCGAGGACGCACGCCAGGCCGTCGCCCATGGCGTGGACGCCATCGTCGTGTCCAACCACGGCGGGCGCCAGCTGGACGGCGCACCGGCCAGCATCGACGTCCTGCCATCCATCGTGGAGGCGGCCGCTGGCGGCACCGAGGTCTTGCTCGACAGTGGCATCACGAGTGGACAGGACCTGCTCAAGGCGCTCGCCCTGGGCGCCCGCGCAGGACTGATCGGCAAGGCCTTCCTCTACGGGCTCGGCGCGGGCGGTGAAACCGGCGTCACCCAGGCGATCGAGCTGATTCGCAGGGAACTGAGCGTGACGATGGCGCTGACGGGAACGCTAGACGCGGCGAAGGTGTCGCCGGACATCCTCTGGCACGGGTGATCACCCGCAATCGGCCAGGTTGAAGATCTGCCGCATCGGCACCCACTTCTGCCCCGCTTCCGCCCAGGGCAGCGGCTGCTGGAAGGTGGACATCAACGCCTCCCACGCCTGCACCCGTTCGCTCGCCGCGTCGGCCGCCGCCTTGGCCCCGGCATCGAACTCCGGCCCCACGCGCATCAGCATCGTCAAGCGGTTCCCGGTGCGGAAGATGCGCATGTCCTGGATACCCGCATCGCGGATCGAGCGAACCACTTCCGGCCAGATGAATTCCGCCTGGTGCCAACGCTCGTATTCGGCGATCGCCGCCGGGTCGTCGCGCAGGTCGAGCGCGAGGCATTGCCATGTCATGCGATGGCCTCCGCGTGTCCCCGCGAGCGCCGCCAGGCGAAGAGGAAGATCGCCACGAAGCAGAGCATCGGCACCAGCATCGCGTGGGCGATGCCGAAGCGGTCGGAGGTCGCGCCCATCGCCGCGGTGACCACCGCGCCGCCGACGATCGACATCACCAGCAGCGAGGCGCCGAACTTGCGCTCGGTGTCACCGCGCCCTTCGACGCCGAGGGCGAAGATGGTCGGATACATGATCGACATGAAGAAGCTCGACGCCACCAGCGCATAGATGCCGATGCTGCCGGGGACGAAGGCCGCGGTCGTCGCCAGGGCGATGTTGACCAGCGCGAAGGTACTCAGCACGCGCGCCGGACGCAGGTACTTCATCAACGCGGCGCCGGCGAAACGGCCGGCCATGAAACACAGCAAGCCCGCCGTGATGAAATTGGCGGCGGCCTTGTCCGCCGTCCCCGGCATCGTCGCCTGCGCATAGCGGATCATGTAGCTGAAGACGGCGACCTGGGCGCCCACGTAGAAGAACTGCGCCGCCACCGCCGACATGAACCGGCCGTCGCGCAGGAGACGGCCGAGCACGCCCCGCTCCACCAACGCGCCTCCATCCTCGGTCGATGCCGTGCGCGGAAAGCGCGTCACGGCGATGATGACGGCCCACGCGATCACGCCGAGGCCGATGACCAGGTACGGCATCTGTACCGCCGCCGCCTCGCTCTTCATGTAGGCCGTGCGCGCCACCGCGTCCATCGCCGCGAGTTCCGCGGGCGAACGCTCCACGCCGGTGAAGATGAAATGCTGGCCGATCAATACGCCGGTGATCGAGCCGAGGGGATTGAACGCCTGCGCCAGGTTCAGCCGCGACGCCGCCGACTCGCGCGGCCCCAGCAAGGTGACATACGGATTGGCCGAGGTCTCCAGGAAAGCCAGCCCCGCCGCGATCACGAACAGGCCGACGAGGAAGGTGGCATACGTCGCCGTGGCCGCGGCGGGCCAGAACAGCAAGGCGCCCGCGCCGTAGAGCAGCAGGCCGAACACCACTGCCGCCTTGTAGCCGTAGCGGCGCATGAAAACGCCCGCGGGTATGGCGACGAGGAAATATCCGAGGTAGAAAGCACTCTGGACGAGGCCGGCCTGGAAATCCGAGAGGGTGAACGCCTTCTTGAACTGCGCGACGAGCACGTCGTTGAGGTTGTTCGCCACGCCCCAGAGAAAGAACAGGCTGACGATCAACGCCAGCGGAAACCATGGAGCGCGAGAGGGCACGCGCATGGCGGGCACCTCCAACGGCGTGTGCAGCTGCATGCGTGTCTCCTCTACCGTGGCCGGCCCCATTGTGCAAATATGAACTTATAATTCACCTGCATAACAAGCTGCGCTGCAACATAGTCGTCGGCCGCCGTGTGTGCGCCGCCGCGCATGGGGCAAGCTAGACTCGTCCAGCCGTCTTCGTCACCGCCACGGAATGCCATGCCCACAGATTCGCCGAAGTATCGCGCCCCCGCCCTCGACAAGGGCCTCGACATCCTGGAGTTGCTCGCCAAGGCGACGCAGCCCCTTTCCATCGCCGAGATCTCCGACGGCGTCGGCCGTTCCCGCGGCGAGATTTTCCGCATGCTCCAGGTGCTCGAAGAGAGGGACTATATCTCCCGGCCCGATGGCGAAGGTTCCTATTCGCTCACGCCACGCCTGTTCCGCCTCGGCATGGAGCAGCCGCCGGTAAGGAACCTCGTGGAAACGGCCATGCCGGTGATGCACCGCCTCGCCGACGAGATCGACCAGTCCTGTCACCTCGTGGTGCCTTCGCAGGAACAGATCGTGGTGATCGCGCGCGTCGACCCGCCCGGCGAAACCGGCCTCGTGGTCCGCGTGGGACACCGCCGCCCGATATCGCATTCCGCGTCGGGCTATGTCCTCCTGGCCTGGCAGACCGACGACACCCGTGAGCGCTGGTTCCGCACGATGCTCGATCACGAGCCCGGCCTGAAGCGCGCGCGGATCGAGAACACCATCAAGGAAGTCCGCGGCGCCGGCCTCGCCACCATACCCAGCGAAGTGGTGGATGGCGTGACCGACCTTTCCGCCCCGATCATCGAAGGCAACCACGCCGTCTGCGCACTGACCGTGCCCTTCATCGAACGCCGCGGCGCGAAGATCGACATGAAGGCCACCGCGCGCTTGCTGGTGGCCGCGGCGGCCGATATCTCGATCGACCTGTCGCACGGGGCACCGGGCCAGCCGTGACGCGTCAGGCGGGCCTTGGCGGCATGATCAGCATGGCGTCGCCGTAGGAGAAGAACCGGTAACGCTGCAGCACCGCGTAGCGGTAGGCGTCCAGGATCACCTCCTTGCCCGCCAGCGCCGAGACCAGCATCAGCAGGGTCGATTGCGGCAGATGGAAGTTGGTGATCAACGCGTCGACGCTGGTGATCTTGTAGCCAGGGAAGATGAAGATCTGCGTCTCGCCGGCGAATGGGCGCAGCACGCCTTCGACGGTGGCGCTTTCCAGCGCGCGCACGACGGTGGTGCCCACGGCCACGACGCGATGGCCCGCGGCACGGGTCGCGCGGATCTTCTCGACGAGCCCCGCGCCCACGTTCAACCATTCGCGATGCATCACGTGGTCGCGAACGTCTTCCGCGCGCATCGGCTGGAACGTGCCCGCTCCCACGTGCAGGGTGACGTAGCCCATTTCCACGCCGCGCGCCCGCAGCTTTGCGAGCAGGTCTTCGTCGAAATGCAGGCCCGCGGTCGGTGCCGCCACGGCGCCCGGCTCGCGCGCGAACACGGTCTGGTAGCGCTCGGCGTCCACCTCGTCGGCCCCACGTTCGATGTAAGGCGGCAGGGGCATCTCTCCCAGGCGCGAGAGAAGGCGCTCCAGCGGTTCGTCGCTTTCGAAGCGCAGCAGGAAGAATTCACCGTCGCGACCGAGGACGGTCACCATGCTGCCGTCGGCGAGTTCGATGCGTCCCCCCTCCTTCGGCTTCTTGCTGACGCCCAGCTGCGCCCTCGCCTCGTGCGACCCGGTGACCCGTTCGATGAGGATCTCGACCGCGCCACCGGATTCCTTTCGTCCATAGAGGCGGGCCGGGAGGACGCGGGTGTCGTTGAACACCAGCAGGTCGCCGGGCTGGAGCATCTCCGGCAGCTCGGCGAACTTGCGGTCCTTCTTCGTGTGCGCCGCGACGTCGATCACCAGCAACCGGCTGCCCGAGCGCCGGACCAACGGGGCCTGCGCGATGAGTTCGGGCGGAAGATCGAAGTCGAAGTCGGATTTTTTCACGGAAACAACCGGGGCGGAGCGGCGGATGGGGGATTATCGCCCATCGGATGGCCGCCAGCGCCCCCTAGAGCCAGCCCTTCTGCCGGGCCAGGCGATATGCCTCGATCCGGTTGGCCGCGCCCAGCTTGCCGATCGCCTCGGACAGATAGTTGCGGATCGTGCCGTGCGACAGGTTCAACTGGGCGCCGATCTCGCTGGCGGACTGTCCTTCACCGGCCAGGCGGAGCACCTGCCGTTCGCGGTCGTTGAGCGGATCGGCATCCGACCATGCCTCCAGCGCCAGCTGCGGATCGATGGCGCGGCCGCCGCGATGCACGGTCCGCAAGGCCTCGGCCAGGTTCTCGGCGGGCGCGTCCTTCAACAGGTAGCCGCCCACGCCCGCATCCAGCGCACGGCGCAGGAAACCGGGCCGGGCGAAGGTGGTGACGATGATGACCTTTACCGGCAACTCGTGCCGGCGAACCCGCTGGGCGATCTCCAGGCCGGTGAGCCCCGGCATCTCGATATCCGTCACCAAGACGTCGGGCTTGAGCCGCTGGAGTTCGCGCCACGCGGATTCGCCATCGGCGGCGGAGCCAAGCACTTCGATGTCCGATTCCAGGCTGAGCAGCGCGGTCAACGCGCCGCGAACCATGGCCTGATCCTCGGCGAGCAGCACGCGGATCATGCGAAACCTCCCGCCTGCCGGGCATGTGCCGGGATGCCGATCTCAAGTGCCGTTCCCTGCTTCGCCGGCGAGTCGATGGCGAGGCGCCCGCCAATCTGGCGCACGCGCTCGCGCATGCCGGAAACGCCGTTGCCATGCGCGGCGAGGCCGCCGCAGCCGTTGTCCACGATACGCATCGAGAATTCCTGTCCGTTCCGGGTGATGATCACGCGTGCCTCGGTGGCACGCGAATGACGATGGATGTTGGTGATGGCCTCGCGTAATACGAGCGCCAGCGACGCCTCCGTCTGCTCGGGCAAATCGAGGCCGTCGGGCAATTCGACGCTCAAGGCGATGCCGGACGCCTCCAGCATGAGCCGCGCCGATACGAGCTCGCTGGCGAGATCGCCGGCGCGCAGGCCCGTGACCGCGCTACGCACCTCGGCAAGCGTATGCCGCGCCACCCGCTCCACTTCCTCCATCTCCTGCTGTGCTCGTGCGGGATCGGCCAGGGCCAGGCGCTTCGCCAGTTCCGACTTCAACGTGATGAGCGACAACGTATGGCCGAGGAGGTCGTGCAGGTCGCGGCCGATGCGCTCGCGCTCGGCCAGCGTCGCCAGCCGGCGCACTTCCGTTTGCGACAGGCGCAGCTCGGCGTCGCGCCGCGCGCCGCGTACGTAGAGATAGTTACTGAAACCGGCCATGAGGCCGACACCGAACACGACCAGCACATGCACCATCGGCACATGGAAAGCGTAGACCCAGCCCAGCGTGAGCAACGTCGCGATCGCCACGCCGAGCAGCCACACCCTCGCCCGCCGGGCATAGGCGAGCAAGGTCACGCCGATCACGACGTAGCCGAGCGATACCGGATTCACCGCCCACAGGA
Source organism: Luteibacter sp. KNZ12-1A (assembly GCF_056755675.1). Lineage (NCBI taxonomy): Bacteria > Pseudomonadati > Pseudomonadota > Gammaproteobacteria > Lysobacterales > Rhodanobacteraceae > Luteibacter > Luteibacter sp. KNZ12-1A. The sequence continues at coordinate 17,076 of NZ_JBPGXU010000081.1, forward strand.
CGAAGCCGAGCGCCACGATGGCGCCGGCATGGAACGGCAGGCGCGACAACGGCGCCACGAACACCGCCACGTAACAGACGAGATAGACCGGGATCGAGGCGATGGTCGGGCCGAACCAGGTCCAGTCGAAGCCCTTCACGGCGAGCGGTGCCTGGATCAGGGCGATGAGCCAGAACACCTGCAAGCCCGCCTGCCAGCGCAGGTACACCGGCGAGCGCAGGCCGCCGAGCAGGGAATCCGGACGCGGCGGGGGAATACGCATCACGAGGCCATCCTGCCCGGTCCCGCCAGGGGCAAGGCCACCGGCGCGCCGGCACTCGCATGCGACAGGAGACGGTCTGCCGGCGTCAACGGCACCTCGATCCGGAGGACGGTGCCCTTCTGGCGGCTCGACTCGAAGACAAGCGTGCCGCCCAGCACGCGCACGCGCTCGCGCATGCCGCAGATGCCATTGCCTTCGCCACCGTCCACGCCCCGCCCGTTGTCCTTGACGGTCATCGTGCAGGCGCGCGTGTCCATGGCCACCGTCACTTCCGCGCACGACGCGCCGGCATGACGATGGATGTTGGTCACGGCCTCACGCAGGACGAGGGCGAGTTCCGCGTCCACGCGCGCGGGAAGCACGGGCATCTCGCTGGTGTAGATGAAGTCGATCATGGCGGTGTTGAGCAGCAGCCGCGCCGCCGCCAGTTCGGCGACGACGCCCGAGGCGCGGATGCCGGTCACGGCCGAACGCACTTCCGCCAGCGCGTCGCGTGCCACCTGCTCGGCTTCCTCCATTTCACGTCGTGGCGCCGGGGCGGGGGGGGGGGGGCCGGGGCGGGGCCCCCACAGCGTAAAAGGGATGAAACACACCGGATTGCGGCGGCGGGGGGGGGGGTGCGGG
>NZ_JBPGXU010000082.1:0-17841 GCF_056755675.1 Luteibacter sp. KNZ12-1A
TTTTGGTTGGTGGGTCGCGTTTTTGGGGGGGTTGGGGGGCTCTTTGTCCCGGGCCCGGGGGGGGGGGTCCCCCACATTGGGGGGCCTCCCACCAAAACTATCCCAGCAGGGGTCTTCCACGGTCACCAACAAAAAAGCCCCCGCCATGAGCGGGGGCTTTCGGTTACCTGGTCGGACGCGGTGGACGAACCACCGCGTGGAATCAGGCGGCCGCGTCCTTGAGCTTCTTCAGCGGACGGACCTTGACCTTGACCGAAGCGGGCTTGGCGGCGAACCAACGCTCTTCACCCGTGAACGGGTCCTTGCCCTTGCGCTTCGGCTTCGCCGGGACGGCAACCGAGGTGATCTTCAGCAGGCCGGGCAGCGTGAACGTGCCAGCGCCCTTCTTGTGGACGGACGCGGAGATCGCGCCTTCCAGCGAGGCCAGAACGGCCTTCACGCTCTTGCTGTCGACACCGCTCTGCTCGACGATGTGCGAGACGAGCGACGACTTCGACAGCGGATCCTTGATCGGCTTGAGGGCGGCCGGCGCCTTCGCAGCCTTGGCGGGAGCCTTGGCAGCGGCCTTCTTCGCCGCCGTTTTGGTGGTCTTGGCCATGGTTATCCTTGTCACTTTGATCGAATGAGGCGGCCGTTCCGGCCGATGCCCAGCGGGCGACTCACTCTAGCGTTGCTTTCGTCCGCTGAAAATAGGGTCCGCGAAGTTTTTTTGCATTTCGACCCCTTTTTTTCAGGGGCCGGTTGATGCAATGCGGAAAAGGCCTCGCTTCATATGCCCGCATACCACTCGTAACCATTGTCTTCCCAGTACCCGCCATTGCCTTCGCCGATGTCCGCGAAGGAGGAGACCAGTTCGATCCGGCGCAGGTACTTGGCGTGCTTGTAACCGAGCTGCCGTTCCACGCGCAGGCGCAACGGCGCGCCATTGGCCACGGGCAGGTCGCCGCCGTTGAGGCCATAGGCCAGCAGGGTCTGCGGGTGGCGTGCCTCGTCCAGGTCGATGCTCTCGTAGTAGGGCGTGTCGTCCTCGTAGTTGTCGAAGCAATGGAAGACGACGTAGCGGGCGCCTGGTTTCGCGCCGACATGGTCGAGCACGGAAGCCAGCGGCGTGCCGGTCCATTTGCCGATAACGCTCCAGCCCTCGACGCAGTCGTGGCGGGTGATCTGCGTGCGCGTGCCGAGGGCTTTCAGGTCCTCGATGGAGAGGCGTGAAGGACGTTCGACCATGCCGTCCACCTCGAGGCGATAGTCGGCGAAGCCGTTGCGCAGGAGCGCCTGGTATGCCGGCGTGTCGGGCAGGATGCTTCCATTCGGCTTGAATACCGCTGAGATATCGGCCTCCGTGTATTCCCTGGCCAGGGCACGCGAGGGCGAAAGAAAGCGCTGCACGCGGCGGGTCACCGCCTCGGCGGATTCCAGCACCTTCGCGCCGGTGTCGCTTTCCGAAACGCGGTCGCAACCGGTCAGCGCGGCGCCCCCCAGGGCGAGCACGGTGTTGCGCAGGAATGCCCGGCGATCAGTCATGGTGGGTCTCCCGTCGTTCCTCGCGAATCCGGTACCAACCGGTGATCATCCCGCGCAACTGGTTCAGCGGGCCGCTCACCAGCACTTCGAAGACGTGCACGAGCACGAAGGCCACGAAGGCCGTGGCGATGACGAAATGGATCGTCCGTGCGGACTGTCGACCGCCCACGGCATCGACCAGCCAGTGCAGCACCGCGTCCATGCGCGGCGACATGGCGATGCCCATCAGCACGATGCCCCCGCCGAAGACGAAGATCGCCAGCAGGTAGGCCACCCGCTGGAGCACGTTGTATCGAAGGGCTTCCTCGCCTTGCGGATGGCGGAAGCGCAGGTGGTCCAGGATCGAACGGCCGATGCCGCGCCAGTCGGCCCGCGTGGGGACGAGGTCGCGGGTGAGGTGCCGGCTGGCCAGCGACCAGCCGACGTAGGCGATGCCATTGGCGACGAACAGCCAGGCGAAGAAGAAGTGCCAACGCCGGCCCATCGCGAGCCACGCCGGTCCCGGAATGGTCGCCCAGGCGGGGAAGCCGCGAGCGGTCCATTCACCATCGACCTTCGATGCGCCGAGGACCCCGGTGGTATCGAACGCATGCGTGCCGATGCGGGTGGTTCCGCGCGGGTTTCCCTGCGCATCCTGACCGCCTTCGAGGGCGAGCACGGCCTTGCCGGGATCGGAACGGTCGCCCCAGTAAAGCGCGGGGTGGGCATTGAATATCTGCAGGCCGCTGCCGAGCAGTACGCAGAGGCAGACCACGTTGATCCAGTGCATCACGCGCACCGGCCAGCGGTGGCGGTAGACGAGGCGGGTGGCGGTCATGGCGATTCCCTGGCGGGTGGTCCGGAGTATGACCGGGGAAAGGCCCGTTTTCTTGCAGCTGCTACGCGGACGGGTGCCGCGGGCCGTCCAACAGGCCGGCGGCCACGGCCCGGACCACGGCCGCTTCGTCGTCGAGGTCTTCACCGAGCTCGTCGGCGCGAACGGCATGCGGCGGAACCTGCGCCCAGAGACGCCGGAATCCCGTGTCGCCGGCAAGCGCCGTCGCGCGCGCCAGGGTCGACGCACGGAGGACAGCCGGGACACCCTGAGCATCGCCATAGGCGCTGACGGTGTCGCGGCTGTCGTCGTGCGCCGCGAGCAGCGCGGCGAAGTGCGAGGCCATCAGGGCGGGCTGGTCGACGACTGCCAGCAGGACCGGCTGGTGACGGCCGTGCAACGCGTGCGCCGCCAACCGCAGGGACGATGCCATGCCGGTCGTCCACGCCGGATTGGCGACGATTTCCACATCGTACGGAGCCAGGGCCGCCGTGACGGCGTCCTGGTGGGCACCCACGATCACCAGCGTCCGCGATGGTCGCGTACCCAGCGCGAGCCGCGCCACGCGAGCGACGAGCGGCTCGCCGCCCACCGTCAACAGTTGTTTGGGACGGCCGAGGCGGCGGCTGCCACCCGCGGCCAGGATCACGGCGTCGTGCGCGACCGTCACGCCTGGCGAGCGCGGTCGCGCTGGCAGACCTGGGCGATGATCGAAAACGCGATGCCGTGGGGCGTCTGCGCGCCGATGGGCAGTCCTGCCGGCAGGTTCAGGCGGTGCAGGTCGTGCTCACCCACCCCATCGTCCTTCAACCGCTGGACACGCGAGGCGATCTTGTTCCGGCTACCCAGCACGCCTACCGCGAAGGCCGGGGAGCGAAGCGCGTGGATCGCCACGGCGTGATCCACCTCGGCGTCATGACTGAGGGAGTAGATGGCGGTTCGTTCGTCCACGGCCAGGTCGGCCAGCGCCACCGGCAGCGCGCGGGCGTCGTAACCGGCGAGCGTGACGCCCTCCGGCGGCCGCGCCGGACCGTGCGGTCGAAGGAGCACGACTTCGATGCCGACGAAGGGCGCGAGCGTCGCCACCGCCAGCGTGACCGGATCGCCGCCGACGGCGACCAGGCGCAGCGGTGGCCGGTGCACGGTCGCATAGGTGCCGGCATCGCCGGCGTGCACACCGTCTTCGATGCGCCAGGCGCCGTCGGTTGCATCGCTCAGGACGGTGACCGTGCGCCGCGCGCGGCGGGCCAGCGCAAGCGAATTAACATACGCGGAGGGCTCGCGCAGTTCACGAACGAAGATGCCGATGCGGCCTCCGCAACTCAGCTGGATGTCGATGACCGGGCTGCCGACGCCGTAATCGAGCAGGCGGGGATGGCCGTCCGCCAGGACCATGGCGGCCTCGCTGGCCACGGCGGCCTCCACGCAGCCACCGGACACGTAGCCGGCGACGCGGCCATCCGCCGCGATCGCCATTTCGCTGCCCAAGGGGCGTGGCGACGGGCCGTCGATGCTTACCAGCGTGGCGAGGACAACCCGCCCGGCGCGCGCGAATTCGCGTAGCGGCGGCAGCAGGTCCTCGACGAGGGCATAGTCGGGCCATTCGGGCCATGCGGCTGCGACGAAGGGATGCAAGGCGCTCATGGGCGAAGTCTGGCACGATTGGGTACGAAGATCGCGACCGGGCCGGAACACCCGTCTCACGACCACTATGCTCTGCTAAGGCAACCATGTCCCCACTCATCGACCGCCACGGACGTACCAAGCGCAAGCTGCGGATATCCTTGACCGACCGCTGCAACTTCCGCTGCACGTACTGCATGCCGGAACATCCGGACTGGCTGCCCCGTGCCAGCCTGCTCGGACGCGGCGAGATCGTGCGCCTGGCCGGCCTGTTCGTGGACCACGGCATCGACCAGATCCGCCTGACCGGCGGCGAGCCGCTGCTGCGCCGCGACCTCTCCGAATGCGTGCGGGAGATAAGCGCGCTCCGCGCGCGCGGGCTCTCGCGCCTTTCGATGACCACCAATGCCTCGCGCATCGCGCCCAAGGCTCGCGAACTGGTGGAAGCGGGTATCGACGATTTCAACGTGAGCCTCGACGCGATCGACCCGGACACCTTTCGCCGCCTGACCCGGCGCGAGATCGCGCCGGTGCTGGACGGCATCGACGCACTGGTGGAAGCAGGGGCGAAGGTGAAGCTCAACGCCGTGGTGATCCGCGGCGACAACGAGAAGGACGTGGTGTCCCTGCTCGAGTGGGCGATGGCGCGGGGATTGCCGTTGCGCTTCATCGAGTACATGCCGCTGGACGCGCCGGGCCACTGGAAACGCGACGCCGTCGTTTCCGAGGCCGAGATACTCGCGGCCATCGGTGAACGGCACCATGTGGAAAGCGTGCCCCGCGGCCACGATCCGGCCACGCCCTATCTCGTCGACGGACGGTATCCGCTGGGCATCATTTCCACGGTATCCAATCCGTTCTGTTCCACCTGCGACCGGCTGCGCATCACCGCCACCGGCGAGTTGTTCACCTGCCTGTTCTCGCCCATCGGCACGCCCCTGGGCGCACGCCTGCGTGAAGGCGTGGATGACGAGACGTTGGCCGCGCAGGTCGCCCGGGCCGTATGGCTGAAGGATGCGGGCTACGCCTCGCGGCCCGGACCGGTCGACCGCCCACTGACCATGCATGCCATGGGCGGGTGAACTTCCGTATTCCAGGGATATCCATGAAACCGATCGTCTTCGAACTTTTCGCCAACCTCGAACGGCTGGCCGGGGCCAGCGAATGCCGTGTCGATGCCGGCGAGGAGACCGTCACCGTGGCCGACGCATTGGCCGTGCTGGCCAGGCAGCGGCCGGAGCTCGCCGGTTCGCTCGAACGTTGCGCCTGCGTCTCCGGCGACACCATCGTCCGCCGCGCCGATCCTCTTCCGGCCAGCCGCCGGATCGCCCTGTTGCCGCCCGTGGCCGGAGGTTGAACATGTCTCACGAGGTTCTTTCACACGCCCCCATCGCCGTCGAGCCCTTGCTGGAACTGGATGCCCATCCGGAATGCGGCGGGCTGGCGCTCTTCGTCGGCACGGTGCGCGACCACCATGAAGGAAGGCAGGTGCGTCACCTGAAGTACACGGCGCACGAGCCGCTGGCCGCGAAGGTGATTCGCGACGTCGAGCACGCAACGCGCGAGCGCTACGGGGTACCGTATGTGCGCATCGTCCATCGGCTGGGCGATCTTTCCATCGGCGACGTCGCGATCGCCTGCGTGGTCCGCGCCCCGCATCGCGCGGAAGCGTTCGATGCCTGCCGTTACGCGGTGGACGCGGTGAAGCATGGCGCGCCGATCTGGAAGGAAGAGTTCTACGCCGATGGAAGCAGTGCCTTCGTGGAGGGCTGCTGCATCCGCGACGACCTCGACGCACCGGCCGTCACGTCGCATCGCCACCATTCGCACACGAGCCACGGATGAAAGACGTCAGCCAGAAGCCCGATTCCCTGCGCGTCGCACGCGCCACCGCCACCCTCCATGCCCCCGCCTCCTGCATCGACCTGTTGCGCAGTGGCGAGACCGAGAAGGGCGACCCGCTGAAGACGGCGCGTGTCGCCGGCATTCTCGCCGCCAAGCGCACCGATGAACTCATTCCGTTGTGCCACCCGTTGCCGATCCACCGGGCGGACGTGCATTACGAACTGGCCGATACCTTCGTACGCGTGATCGCCGAAGTGCAGACCATCGGCCCCACCGGGGTCGAGATGGAAGCGCTCACGGCGGCCAGCCTCGCGGCGCTCACGATCTACGACATGCTCAAGCCCTACGCCGAGCCCGACGAGCTGCATATCGAGGATTGCCGTCTCGAGCGCAAGACCGGCGGCAAATCCCACTACCGGCGCGCGTTGGATACGCCACGCAGTGCCGCGGTGGTCGTGTTGTCCGATACGGTGGCCAGTGGCGCCAAGCCGGATACGGCAGGAGCGTACGTGCGCGACGCGCTGATCGAGGCGAACTTCGCGCCGGTCGAGTATGCCGTGATCGCCGATGACGCGGAGGTGCTTGCCGACCTCCTGCGCTCGCTGGTGGACGGCGGCGTGGCGCTCGTCGTCACCGTTGGCGGGACGGGCCTCGGTCCCCGCGATATCACGGTGGACACGGTCCGGCCGATGCTCGACGTGGAGATCCCCGGCATCATGGAAGCGGCGCGAGCCTTCGGCCAGAAGCGCATGCCGTTCGCCATGCTTTCGCGTGGTATCGCCGGATACGCGAGCGATACGCTGATCGCCACCTTCCCGGGGAGCCGCGGGGGGGCGAGCGAGTCGCTGGCGGCGACCTTGCCCGGCCTGGTCCACCTGCTGGAAACCGGGCGCGCGGGTGGCAGGCATCCCGGTGGCTACGGCGAAGCCCACTGACATGGCGTTGTTGCCGATCGAACAGGCGCTCGACCATTACCGCGCCGCCGTGCGCGCCTTGCCGACGCATCGGGTTCCCCTGGAGCTGGCGCTCGGCGCGGTATTGGCCGAATCGCCGACGGCGCGTATCGCGCTGCCGCGCTTCACCCAGAGCGCCGTGGATGGTTATGCGGTGCGAGCCGACGATGGCGTCGCGCCCCTGACGCTCATTGGCACGGCAGCGGCCGGCGATCCCGCGAAGGTGTCCGTCGGGCCGGGGCAGGCCGTACGTATCCTTACCGGAGGCATGTTGCCCGACGGCGCGAATGCCGTGGCCCGGCAGGAAATCGTCGAGCGCACGGGTGAAGGCATCGTGCTGCGCGAGCGCGTGCATGTGGGCGAAGCCATTCGCCATGAGGGCGAGGAACTCCGCGCCGGCGCGGTCATCGCCAAGGCGGGACAACGCGTCACCGCGGGCCTGCTCGCGGCCCTGGCGATGGCCGGCATCGATTCCCTGGACGTGTATCGGCGGCCGCGCGTGGTGGTGCTGGTCACCGGCGACGAAGTGGTGCGCGTGGGCGAACCGCTCGGTCCTGGACAGGTCTACGACGCCAACGGGCCGTTGTTGCGCGCGTGGTTCGTCGAACACGGCTACGGCGAGCCCGTGGTGGCCTATGTCCGCGATGACGAGAGCGCGCTCGAAGAGGCCATGAGCGCCGCCCTCGACAGCGCGGACCTCGTCGTCACCAGCGGTGGCGTCTCAGTGGGCGATCGCGATTTCATCCCCGTCGTCGCCGATCGGCTCGGCGTGCGCAACGTGTTCTGGAAGGTGGCGCAAAAGCCCGGTAAACCTTTGTGGTTCGGCATGCGCGACGGCAAGGCGCTGCTCGGCATGCCGGGCAACCCGGCGGCCGTGCTGGTCTGCCTGGCGGTGCATGCGCGCGCCGTGCTGGCCCGCCTGGAGGGCGAGGAAGGCGTGCAACCCGCGTGGCGCAGCGGCGTGCTGAAGACGGACGTCGAGGCGGACTCGGAGCGTGACAGGTTGCTGCGCATGCGCCTGGACATGGTCGACGGCACGGTATCGCTGGAACTGTTGCCGCGACAGGACTCCCACATGCTGAGCAATCTCGCCTCGGCGCATGCGCTGGTATGGTTGCCGTCGCGATCCACCGCGTTCACCGCGGGTGAGCGGGTGGCCTGGCTGTCCATCTAGCACCGTCGCTGGAAGCCCCAGTGGGAACCAGGCCCTCTGGCCGGAGCGAGGCTCTGGTGGGACAAGCTTCTGGTGGGAGCCGACCTTGTCGGCGATGGGTGCTTGCCGCATCCTGGCCCGCTGCCGCGGGATCGCCGACAAGGTCGGCTCCCACAGAGTCAGCCTTGTCTTCCAGGCCTCTCACCAGGGTCAGCCTTGTCTTGCCAGGCCTCCCACCAGAGCGTGCCTTGTCTTACCAGGCCTTCACGTCGGACACGACCACGGTGTAGTCCTGCATGTCCGGCGAATAGCGGAACAGGCGGCCCAGGTCGAAGTCGACGCTCTTGCCCGGTTCGATGTTGGAGGTGCCGGCCGGCCACCCCTGCTTGCTGGCGACGACCTTGCCGGACGCGTCCTTCGCGTCGATGCGGATCTGCGCGGCGGCGGCTTCGCCGCACTTGTTGACGAGGTTGCCCTTCATGCTGAAACGCGGCTGGCCGGAGCCCTGCTGCAGCTTGACGGCGAAACCGTCGATGGTGAAATCCTTGGCGGCACAGGCGGCGTGGGCGGACAACGGCGCGGCGACGAACAGTGCGACGGCGATGGCGATCTTCTTCATGGGTGGTACCTGTCGATAGGGGATAGGTGCACACCCTCGGGAGAGGGCGTTAGCCCTCGTATCGGCAGGTTTCGGCCTGACTTTAGGATCTTTCCGATGGGGCCGGCGTGGCTCAGGCCGGCTCGAAGAGATCGCCGCTGACCTCGGCCAGCTCCGGATACCAGCGCTTCACCGGCGCGAAGCTGCGCCTGTGCACTTCGCAAGGGCCGAGCCTGTCCAGGGCATCGAGGTGTTCGGGCACGGCATAGCCCTTGTGCCTGGAGAAGCCGTAACCGGGATGCAACGCGTCCAGCGCGTGCATGTGTCGGTCACGGCTCACCTTCGCGAGGATCGACGCGGCGCTGATCGCCGGTTCCGTGGCGTCGCCGCCGATCACGGCGCGGCCTTCGCAGGGCAGTGAGCGCGGCAGGCGGTTGCCATCGATCAGGGCCAGGTGCGGGTTGAGCGAGAGGCCCATGAGCGACCGGGTCATGCCCACCATCGTCGCCTGGAAGATATTGATCCGGTCGATTTCCTGGTGGTCGACGAAGACCACGCAGTAGGCGAGGGCGCGTTCGACGATCCGGCCGTAGAGCTTCTCGCGCACGTCTTCGGTCAATTGCTTGGAGTCGTTGAGACCGCGGATCGGACGGGCGGGGTCGAGGATCACCGCGGCAACCACCACGGGCCCGGCGAGCGGCCCCCGTCCGGCCTCGTCCACCCCGGCGACGATGAGGTCGCTGGCGAGCTGGGAAGTGACGTTGCGCTTGCGTGGCATGGGTGGAAGCCTAGTGCCCGGTGGGCGTGACGGGCAAGCCGGACGCCACCACCAGGTCGGCCACGGCGTCCGCGGCATGGTCGGCCGCACGGCCTTCGAGGCCTCCGCGCAGTTCCTGGTGCAGGTACTCGAAGGCCGCCACGATAGCGCCGCGGCGTTCGCTGTCGCCGAGCAGTTCCAGGGTGGCCTGGGCGAGGTTCCCGGCCGTGCAGTCGTCCTGCATGAATTCGGGCACCAGGAGGCCACGGCCCAGGCCGCAGGCACGGGCGAGGATGTTGGGCAGGCTGTACACGTCGGTCTTCAGCATGCGCAGCATCCGCGCGATGCGATAGCTGGTCGGCGATACCCGGTAGCCGACCACCATCGGCCGCTTGGCCAGCATGGCTTCCAGCGTGGCGGTGCCCGAGGCGAGCAGTACCGCGTCGGCGGCCACCATGGCGTCGTGGGCATGGCCGTCCGTCAACAGCGGTGGCGTACCTGGAAAATCGCGTAGCAGTTCGGTGAGCCGCGCATGCACGCGCTCGTTGGCTGCCGGAACGACGATGCGCAGCGCCGGCATGGCCGATGCGATGCGCCGCGCGGCTTCGATGAAGATGGCGCCCACGCGCTCGATCTCGCTGGGGCGGCTGCCAGGCAGGACGGCGAGCACGGGTGCGTCGTGGGGAAGGCCTAGCGCGTCGCGTGCGCCGTCACGGTCGGCCACCATCGGAAAGCGGTCGGCGAGGGGATGGCCGACGAAGCGCGCGTCGACGCCATGCTTCGCATAGATCGGCGGCTCCATCGGGAACAGGCAGAGCACGCGCTCCGCCGAGCGGCCGATCTTCTCGGCGCGCTTTTCGCGCCATGCCCATACGGAGGGGCTGACGTAGTGGGCCGTGACCAGGCCGGCGGCCTTGAGCTTGCGCTCCACGCCGAGGGTGAAGTCGGGTGCGTCGATGCCGATGGTGAGGGCGGGCTTCGCCGCGAAGAGCCTGGCCAGCAGTTCCCGACGCAGGCGGAGCAGCCGCGGCAGGTGCTTCACGACTTCGGCGAAACCCATGACCGACAGTTCGCGGATGTCGTACCAGGATTCGAAGCCGCGCGCGAGCATGCGCGGGCCGCCGATACCGGCGAAGCGGGCGCCCGGAAAGCGCGCCCGCAGCGCATCGATGAGATCGGCGCCGAGCTGGTCGCCGGAATCCTCGCCGGCGATGAGGGCGATCAACGGTGTTTCGGCCGAGGGGTTGCTCTTCTGCTGCATGGTGTGTGTTTCCCGCAGCGGATGTCAGCGGGCGAGCGAGCGCTCGCTGCGATCGATGAACTCGAGCATCTGGCGCACGTCCTCGCTGGTCTCGGCCTGGGCGAGCAACTGCTCGCGGGCCTCGGCCAATGGCAGGCCGGCCATGTACAGCGTGCGGTAGGCGCGCTTGATCGCCGCGATGCGCGTGGTGTCGAAGCCGCGGCGCTTGAGCCCTTCGCTGTTGATGCCGCGGGGCCGGCCGCGCGTTTCGTTGGCCATCATCACGAACGGCGGTACGTCCGATCCGACCAGGCAACCCATGCCGATGAACGCATGCGCGCCCACCTTGCAGAACTGGTGCACGCCCGAATAGCCGGAAAGGATCGTCCAGTCGCCGATCTCCGCATGTCCGGCCAGCGCCGAATAGTTGGAAAACACCACATGGTTGCCCACCTGGCAATCGTGCGCGATGTGCACGTAGGCGAGCAGCCAGTTGTCGTTGCCGATCCGGGTGATGCCGCCCCCGTCGCCGGTGCCTCGATTGATCGTGACGAACTCGCGGATGAGGTTACGGTCGCCGATGACGACCTCGGTACGCTCACCCTGCCACTTCTTGTCCTGCGGCGGGCCGCCGATGGATGCGAACTGCGAGATGCGGTTGTCGCGGCCGATGACGGTCGGACCTTCGATCACCACGTGCGGACCGACGGTCGTGCCCTCGCCGATGACGACCTCCGCGCCGACGATGCTGTACGCACCGATGGCGACGTTGTCCGCGATGCGCGCGGACGGATCGATCTGCGCGGTGGGATGGATCATTTGTCGCTCCTTGCGGCGCACATCAGTTCGCAACAGGCGACCACCTTGCCGTCGACCAGGGCCTTGGCCTCGAACAGGCCCATGCCACGGATGAGGCGCTTGAGCGAGACTTCCATCCGCAGCTGGTCGCCGGGCGCCACGACCGCGGAGAAGCGGGCGTTGTCCACCTTGACCAGGTAGAACAGCGGGCTGCCGGCGTTCCCGTCGATCTGGCTGGTGATCTGGGTCAGCAGGCCGGCGGTCTGGGCCATGGCCTCGACGATCAACACGCCCGGCATCACCGGATGACCGGGGAAGTGGCCCTGGAAGAACGGCTCGTTGATGGTGACGTTCTTGATCGCGGTGATGCATTTGCCGGGTTCGATCTCGATCACCCTGTCCACCAGCAGGAACGGGTAGCGGTGCGGCAGGAGCCGCTGGATCTGCTCCACGTCGACAGGGAGCGTCACGGCAGCTTTCAATTCGGTCATTGCCCTTTATCCTTTTCCAGCGCCGCCAGGCGGCGCGCGTACTCGTCGAGATGTTTCATGCGCGCCGCGTTGCGCCGCCACAGGCGGTTTTCCTGCAGCGGGGAGCCGGACGAGTATTCGCCGGGTTCCCTGATCGATGCCGTCACGAGGCTTTTCGCCGTGATGGTAACCCGGTCGGCCAGTTCGAGGTGGCCGAGGACACCCGCGTTGCCGCCGATGAGGCAATAGCGGCCGATCTTCGCGCTGCCCGCCACCGCCGAGCAACCGGCCATGGCGGTGTGCGCACCGATATGCACGTTGTGGGCGATCTGGATCTGGTTGTCCAGGCGCACGTCTTCCTCGAGCACCGTGTCTTCCAGGGCGCCGCGGTCGATGGTGGTGTTGGCGCCGATTTCGCAGTCGTTGCCGATGCGCACGCCGCCGAGTTGCGGCAGTTTCACCCAGTGATCGCGATCGAAGGCGAGGCCGAAGCCATCGGAACCGATCACGGCACCGGGATGGACCAGCACGCGCTCGCCCAGGGTCACGCGGATCACCAGCGTGACACGGGCGACCAGGCGGCTGCCGGCACCGACGACGCAGCCGGGGCCGATCGAGCAGTGCGGGCCCAGGACCGCGCCTTCCTCGATCACCGCGCCGTCCTCGATCACGCAGCAGGGTCCGACGCTGGCGGTGGGATGGACGCGCGCCGAGGGCGAGACCACGGCGCTGACGTGGATGCCGCGCGGTGCCGCCGCATGTTTCTCGAACAGGGCGGCGATCTTCGCATAGGCGACGTAGGGATCTTTCGCCACCAGCGCGGCCCCCTTGCGCAGGGGCAACGCGTCGGCGCCGAGCACCACGATGCCGGCTCGCGATTCGGCCAGCTGCGAGGTGTACTTGGGGTTCGACAGGAAGGTGAACTGGTTCGGGGTCGCCGCCGACAAGGTGCCGACGCCGTCCACGACGGTGGCCGGATCGCCGTGCGCTTCGAGGTCGAAGCGGGCGGCCAGTTCGGCCAGGGTGAATTGCGGATTCCCGCTCACGGAACGCTCCCAAAAGAAAAGGGGTGGCACCTGGCCACCCCCATGATTCTACAGGGTCTTCGCTGGAGACCGCGGTTAGAACGTATTGCCGAAGGTGAACTGGATGCGTTCGACGAAGCGGCTGTCGGCGTCCTTCTTACGGAACGGCACGGCGAAGTTGATGATCAGCGGGCCGATCGGCGCCTGCCACTGCAGCGACAGGCCGGTGGAGGCGCGCAGGTCACTGGCGTCGAAGGAACCGTAGTCCTTGTAGACGTTACCGACGTCGACGAACCAGGAGACACGGGCCGTGTTCACGTCCTTCAGGAAGGGCAGGGGCAGGAAGACCTGCGCCGTACCGAGCACCTTGAACGCGCCACCGACGGGCTGGCCGTAGCTGTAGTAGCCGCCCGTGCACTGGCCCTTGCTGTTCGGCACCGAGGTCGTGCTGCCGCCGTCGCACAGGCGTGGGCCCAGGGTGTTGTCCTGGAAGCCGCGCACGTCGCGCACGCCGCCGGCGTAGTAGTTCTCCCAGAACGGGAACTCCACTTTGTCGCCCTTGCTGTAGAGCTTCGCGCCACGGGTACCGTCGGCATTGACGGCGTAACCATCGTTGTCGTAGGTCTGGCCGTAGGTCTTGCCGTAGCCGATCTGGCCGTCGAGGTAGAGCACGAAGCCCTTGCCGACCGGCCAGTAGTGGTTGGCTTCGCCGAACAGCTTGTAGAACTGGACGGTGGAGCCCGGCAGCGCGCCCGAGATCGAGGCCGTCAGCTGGCCGCCGCGGGTCGGTGCCCAGTAGCTGTTACGGGTGTCGTGGGTGTAGCCCAGGCTCGACGTCCACGAATGGATCGTCTTGTTGCCCAGGGCGTTCTGGTACGCCACCAGTTGTTGCGGCGTGTAGAACGAGGTGTTGATCAGGTTGGAACTGACGCCCAGGCTCGTCGACACCGAGTCGAAGTCGGTGATGGGGACCGACAGCGTGGTTTCGAACGACTTCGTGCTGTAGGTGTAGTTCGCCAGATCGGTGTCGCCGTAATCCAGCTTGCTGTAGCCCAGGTTGTAGCCGATCTGCACGCCGGAGTCGGTCAGGTACGGGTTGGTGTAGCTGGCGTTGACACGCTTGTAGTACGTGCTGGTTTCAGCGCCGATCGAGAAGCGGTCGCCGGTACCCAGGAAGTTGTTCTGCGAGACCGAGGCCGACAGGATGATGCCGGAGTACTGCGAGTAGCCGACGCCGAACATCAGCGAGCCCGCCGACTGTTCCTCGACCTTCGCTGTGAGGTCGACCTGGTCGACGGTGCCGGGCACCAGCGCCTTGTCGATGTCCACGGTCTTGAAATAGCCCAGGCGCTGCAGGCGGGTCTTCGAACGGTCGATCGCGCCCTGCGAGTACCAGGCGCCTTCGAGCTGGCGCATTTCACGGCGCAGCACTTCGTCTTCCGTACGGGTGTTGCCCTGGAAGACCACGCGGCGGACATACACGCGCTTGCCCGGCTCGATGAAGAGCGTGAGGTCGGCGGTGCGCTTGTCCTTGTCGAGCTTCGGAATCGGCGTGACCTTGGCGAAGGCGTAGCCGATGTTGGCGAGGATGCCCTTGATCGCGTCGGTGCTGGCCTCGATGGCGCCACGGTTGAAGGTGTCGCCCTTATGGATGAAGACCAGCTTGCGCAGGGTGTCTTCCGGCAGGATGAGTTCGCCGAGCAGCTTCACGTCGGAGACGGTATAGACCTCGCCTTCCTTGACGCTGGCGTCCACGTACATGGCGCGCTTGTCCGGGCTGATGGCCACCTGCGTGGAATCGATGCCGAAGTCGGCGTAGCCGCGGTTCATGTAGTAGTTGCTGAGCTTTTCCAGGTCGCCCGAAAGCTTCTCGCGCGAGTACTGGTCGTCCTTGGAATACCAGGACAGCCAGTTGGAGGTGTTCGATTCGAAGCCCTTGCGGATGTCCTTGTCGGCGAAGGCCTTGTTGCCGATGACGTTGATCTCCTTGATCTTCGCCGCCTTGCCTTCGCGGATCTCGATGTCGATCGCCACGCGGTTGCGGTCGAGGCGGGTGACATGCGGGTCGACCGAGACGTTGTACTTGCCGCGGTTGTAGTACTGGCGGATCAGTTCCTGCTGCACGCGGTCGAGCGACAGGCGGTCGAAGGTCTCGCCTTCGGCCAGGCCGATTTCCTTCAGGCCCTTGCGCAGGTCGTCTTCCTTGATGTCCTTGTTGCCGCGCAACGTGAGCTTGGCGATGGCCGGGCGCTCGACGACCTTGATCACCAGGATGTCGCCCTGGCGGTCGAGTTCGACGTCGCTGAAGAACTTGGTTTGGTAAAGGGCGCGAATGGCGGCTTGCGCCTTGTCGTCGCTCAGGGTTTCACCCTTCTCGATCGGAAGGTAGCTCAGCACCGTGCCCTGCGCGATGCGCGTGAGGCCGTCGATGCGGATGTCGGAAACGACGAACGGCTCGAAGGCAAGCGCATTGGCGGACAGGGAGGCAAGCAAGATCAGGGCGGCGATACGCTTCATCGTCGATTCCGTTGGGTTAATTCCAGCCGACGGCGGACGAGGCCGGCGACCGAAGAGGAGCACGCGCAGGACTCATGCCCTGCGTCGTTCGGCGCAGGACGCGCGAGCGTCCATAGCCTGGGTGATACGGTGAGTGGGTTCCGCGCAACGCGTGGATCCCCGTCACGAGACGAGCATTCGCTGGATGTCGTTGAAGAACGCCAGCCCCATCAACGTGAACAAGAGGACGATACCCACGTACTGGCCGGCGATCATGGTGCGTTCGCTGACCGGGCTGCCTTTGATCAACTCGATAAGGTAATACAGCAGGTGTCCACCGTCCAAGACCGGGATGGGCAGGAGGTTCAAGATCGCGAGGCTCAGGGACACCAGGGCCAGGAAGTTCAGGAACCAGCCGAGGCCACGATTGGCGGAATCGTTGGCGACCTGGGCGATGCCGATGACACCGGAGAGGTTCTTGGTGGAGGCCTCGCCGGACAGCATCTTGCCGATCAGGTTGAAGGTGGACGCGGTGCCCGTCCAGGTGGCGCGCAGCGACTCGCTGAAGGCGCGCACGGGGCCGTAGCGCAGCGTGGCTTCCTCCATGGGACGGGGTGCCACGCCGATCAGCCAGCGGGTGGGCTGGCCCTGCTCTGACTTCATCCGGGCGGTGATCTCGAACGTCTTCGGCTGCCCGTCTCGCTGGACCGTGACGGCGATCTTCGGCGATATCGCGGCCTGTTCCGGCACCAGCTTGGTGAAGTCACCGAAGTCGGACACCGGCTTGCCGTTGACGGACAGGATGCGGTCGCCGATGCGCATGCCGGCGAGGGAGGCGGGATCGCCGGGGACCACCTGGCCCACGATGGCCGGGAGTTGCAGGCCGAGGCCGAGTTGGGTGAACCGCTTGCCGATATCGCCGTTGGCGTCGAGGTTCTGCAAGGGCAGCACGACGTCGCGCTGGGCGCCATCGGTGCCGGTGACCCGCACCGGGAGGGGATCGTTGCCGAGCAGGCCATTGGCCAGCACTTCGGTGGCCTCGCTCCAGTTGCCCACCGGATCGCCGTTCATGGCGACGATGCGGTCGCCCGGGCGGATGCCGGCCACGGCGGCGACACTGCCGGGTTGGGCGGAGATCACGGGGGCCACGTCCGGCTTGCCGACCATGTACATCGCCCAGAACGCGGCGATGGTGAAAATGAGATTGAAGGCCGGGCCGGCCGCCACGATGGCGATGCGCTTCCAGACCGACTTGCCGGTGAATTCCTCGTCGCGCTGGGCGGGCGAGACGTCGCCTTCGCGGGCGTCCAGCATCTTGACGTAGCCGCCGAGCGGAATCGCGGCGATCTGGTATTCCGTGCCGTCCTTGGCCACGCGACGCCACAGCGGGCGACCGAAACCGACCGAAAAGCGCAGCACGCGCACGCCACAGCGGCGCGCGACCCAGTAGTGGCCGAATTCGTGGAAGGTCACCAGTACGCCGAGCGTAACCAGCAGCCAGAACACGGAACCTAGGACAGGACTCATCGGAGAGAGAGGGTCTCGAATAAAAAAACGTTTGGGTGGAGCGAGTTTAGCAGTAAGCGCGGTGAAGCACGTCCCGGGCCACCCTGCGTGCTTCGGCGTCACGTTCCACAAGGGACTGGACATCGACCACGGGTTGGGCTGGCAGTTCCTCAAGTACCCGTTCGACGAGCTCCGCGATGCCGAGGAAGGGGAGGGTTCCCGCCAGGAAGGCCTCGACCGCCACTTCGTTGGCCGCGTTGAGGATGGCCGTGGCGTCGCCGCCCGTCCGCAAGGCCTCGAAGGCCAGGGCGAGGCAGCGGAAGGTATCGGTGTCGGGTGCCTCGAAGTCGAGGCGGGCATGGGCGGCGAGATCCAGCGGGGCCACGCCCGCCTCGATCCGCTCCGGCCAGGCGAGCGCGCAGGCGATGGCCGTGCGCATGTCGGGGTTGCCCAGCTGGGCCAGCACCGAGCCGTCGACGTAGTCGACCATGGAATGGACCAGGCTCTGCGGGTGCACCACCACTTCGATCGCGTCCACCGGCGCGGCGAACAGGTGGTGGGCCTCGATCACTTCCAGGCCCTTGTTCATCAGCGTGGCCGAGTCGACCGAGATCTTCCGGCCCATGGCCCACTTGGGATGCGCGCAGGCCTCGTCCGGCGTGACCGCGCCCAGGTCGGCGCGCGTGCGGCCGCGGAAGGGGCCGCCCGAGGCGGTGAGGACGAGCCGGCGGACGCCCGAGCGTTGCAGGTCGGGCCGCCCGCCCGGCAGGCACTGGAAGATGGCGTTGTGTTCGGAGTCGATGGGAATCAACTCGCCGCCACCCTGGCGCAACGCCTCGAGCAGCAGCGCCCCGCCCATCACGATGGATTCCTTGTTGGCCAGGAGCAGGCGCTTGCCCGCGCGTGCGGCGGCGAGGGTCGAGTCGAGTCCCGCCGCGCCGACGATGGCGGCGACGACGGTGTCGCACCGTGGCCCCGCGGCGGCCTGGGTGACGGCTTCGTGCCCCGAGGCGATATCGCCTGTCTCTTATACACATCT
>NZ_JBPGXU010000083.1:0-17682 GCF_056755675.1 Luteibacter sp. KNZ12-1A
CGACGGTGCAACCGGAGCGACGAGGGTGGCGGCCGACGGCTCTGCCCACGCCGCCCGCCGCCGCGGGATCGCCGACAAGGTCGGCTCCCACCAGTAGATCCGGGCACAAATGCCGGCGCAAAAAAAACGGCATGCCGGGGCATGCCGTTTCGGAAATATGCGTTGAAGGGTGCCCGTCAGATCTTTGCGATGCCTTCGGGGCGCTTGGCGCCGACGAAGTGCTTGGCCCAGTAGGCCTCGTTGAGGCTATCGACACGGACGGTCTTGCCCGCCGACGGCGAATGGATGAACTGGCCGTTGTCGATGTAGATGCCTACGTGCGACACGGCTTTGCCGCGTGTGCGGAAGAAGACCAGGTCGCCCGTCTTCATCTCGCTGCGCTTGACCTTCAGGCCGGCGAGAAACTGGCTGGCGGAATTGGTCGGAAGGTCGAGACCGATGCTGTGCATGAACACGTAGCGAACGAAGCCGCTGCAATCGAAACCGGTGGACGGCGCACGGCCACCACGGTGGTAACGGATGTCGCGCAGCTTCATCGCGAAGGCGAGAAGTGCCTCCCGTGCATGACCGTCGACGTGGCCGGCCAGCTTGGCGGTGGCGGCGGCGACGAGGCTGTCGTCGTCATCGTCGGCGGTGGTGTCGTCGTTGGCGGCGACCTGGCTGGCGGCGGCTGGCGCGGGTGCGATCAGCGAGGTGGCATCGGGAACGGCGGACTGGGCGAGCGCGGTGGCCGGGGCGAACACCGGCAGGTCGGTCAGGAGAAGTGCGGCGGATTGGTCGAGGCCCTGCGGGACGGTGACCGTGTCGGCAATGACGGGTGTTACGGCGGCGATACAAAACGTGGCTAACGCGAGAGCGGTCAGTCGCTTTAAATGCATGAGCGAAAAGGCCTATTCATCGTGAAGTTAAGCCGCCGTGAAGGTGAGACGACCGTGAACGAGGGGTGAAGTTACCAAACCGGATTCAACAAGTTGTTCGCATAAGGTTAAAAACGGTCATTCCTAGGAAACATTCAGAGAAGTCGCAGGAAACTGCGGCTACAGAGGCTAATTTCTGAACGGATATAAGGACTTGCTTTCACCTATGTGAGGGTCCGGCGGCGCCGTCACGGCGGGGCGGTTACCGAATCTGTGCATCAGGTCTCACACCGGCTTGTAGGACCTTGCTCCGAAGATCGCGCTGCCGATACGCACCTCGGTGCTGCCCTCGGCGATCGCGAGCGCGAAATCGCCACTCATGCCCATCGACAGGCGATCGGCGGGATGGCCGGCGTCACGCGCCCTGTCACGAAGACGATACAGCGTACGAAAACAGGCCCTTACGACGGCTTCGTCCGGCGAGGCTTCGGCGAGCGTCATCAGCCCCCGTAGCCGAAGCGAAGGAAAGGCCTTCAATTCGTCGAGGAACCCGGGAAGGGCCTCCGGTGCCAGTCCGAACTTGCTTTCCTCCCGCGAGGTCTTCACCTGGACGAGCACGTCGATGGCCCGGCCCCGCGCCTGCAGGGCCTTGTCCAAAGCCACGGCGAGGTCCAGCCGGTCCAGCGACTGCACCTCGGCGGCAAGCTTCGCCACCGCCTTGGCCTTGTTGGTCTGCAGGTGGCCTATCACGACCCAGTCGAGCCGTTCGTCGGCCAGCGCGGCCGCCTTGGCCTGGATTTCCTGCACCTTGTTCTCGCCGAAACGACGCAGGCCCAACCCCACCGCCTCGCGCACCACGTCCTCGCCGAAGGTCTTGCTGACCGGCAGCAGGGTCACCTCGCCCGGGTCGCGGCCGGCCTCGCGGCAAGCCGTGGCGATCGACTCGCGCACCGCCGCGAGACGCGTGGCCAGCGTGCCGGCGCCGTCGCTCATGCCTTCGCCGCTTCCTGGAAGTGACGCGCCACGACGTCGGCCACGACCATGCTCACGCGCTTGCCCGTCGGAATGTGCAGGAATTCATTCGGACCGTGGGCATTCGAGTGCGGACCCAGCACGCCCGTGATGAGGAACTGCGCCTGCGGGAATTTCTCGCCGAGCATGCCCATGAAAGGAATGCTGCCACCCTCGCCCATGTAGGCCGCCGGCGCGCCGAAGTAATGCTCCGAGGCTTTCGCGACGGCTTCCTCGAGCCAGGGCGACAACGCCGGCGCGTTCCAGCCGCTGCCGTCCTTTTCCAGGTCGAAGGTGACCTTCGCGCCATACGGCGGGTCCTTCTCGAGCAATTGCTTGAGGAACTTGCCCGCTTCCGCGCCGGAGAGGGTCGGCGGCACGCGCAGGCTGAGCTTCACCGAGGTCTTCGGGCGCAGCACGTTGCCGGCGCTATCGAGCGCGGGCATGCCGCCGACGCCGGTGACGGCGAGCTGGGGACGCCACGTGCGGTTGAGCACGAGTTCGGCGAGATCGTCGGTCGCCGGCTTCATGCCTTCGACGAAGGGGAACTTGTCGTACACGGCGGTACCCAGGACCTCGGCCGACCGCCGCGCCTGCTCAAGACGCTGCGGCGGGATGTCGACGTAGAGTTCCGGCGGCACGATCGCGCCCGTCCGCGGATTCTCCAGGCGGTCGAGGATCTCGCGAAGGATGCGGAAGCTCGAAGGCACCACGCCCGAGGCATCGCCGGAATGGACGCCCTCTTCCAGCACCTGCACCGTCAGGTTGCCACCGGTCATGCCGCGCAACGACGTGGTCAGCCAGAGCTGGTCGTAGTTGCCACAGCCCGAGTCGAGGCAGACCACGAGCGCGGGATTGCCGATGCGGCCGGCCAGATGGTCCACGTAGTACGGCAGGTCGTAGCTGCCCGATTCCTCGCAGGCCTCGATGAGGATCACGCAACGCGCATGCGGCACGCCCTGGTCGCGCAGAGCGAGGAGCGCCGCCAGCGACCCGAAGATGGCGTAACCGTCATCCGCGCCACCGCGGCCGTACAGCTTGTCGCCCTTGAGCACGGGCGTCCACGGACCGAGGCCTTCGGACCATCCCGTCATCTCCGGCTGCTTGTCGAGGTGGCCGTAAAGCACGACGGTTTCATCCGTGCCCTTGCCCTGCGAGCCTTGCGCGGGCACGTCGATGTAGATCAGCGGCGTACGGCCTTCCAGGCGGATGACTTCCAGCGACGCGCCTTCGAGCGCGGGCAGTTTCGAGCGCGCCCACGATTCCATCAGCGCCACCGCCTGGTCCATGTAGCCATGCTCCCGCCACCGCGCGTCGAACATCGGCGACTTGTTCGGGATACGGATGTACTCGACCAACTGCGGGACGATTTCCGCGTCCCAGAGGCCGCTGACGAAGGAAGAAATGCGGGAGGTATCCATGGCGGGCCGAACTCGTTGGGCAAAGGCCGATTGTAACAGCGACGACGGCGACGCCTTGGGCGATGTCGGCACACCCACGGCATGCGCGGCGGCATCGCCTCACCCGGATTTCGTCGTCGCGCCAGTTCGCGCGAACCCTGGCACGACGCAGAGTGCCCCTGCGTCGTCCGACGCTGTCCAAGAGGAGAATCCACGTGAACAGTCATCTAGCCACCCTCGCCGCGCTCGCCTTGCTGCTGCTCGCCCCGCTCGCTATCGCTTCGTCACCCGTGAACATCAACACCGCCGACGCGCCGACCCTCGCGCAGTCGCTGGACGGTGTCGGCCTGGCCAAGGCCCAGGCGATCGTCGCCTGGCGCGAGGCGAACGGCGCCTTCGAGTCGGCCGACCAGCTCGCCGAGGTGAAAGGCATCGGGGCGTCGCTGGTCGAGCGCAACCGTGACGCCATCCAGGTGGATGGCGGCAAGGCGGCCAGGAAGACCAAGGCAACCAGGCCGTCCAAGGCCAAGGCGGGTGCCGAGGAAGACTGAGCCCCTATTCCTCCCCTCGCCACTACCGCCGCCGGCCGAACGCGCTACACTCGCGCCCCATGCCGGCGGCGCACTTGCGCCCCCGCCAGGAACAGGGGCTTGATGATCCAATGATCCTGCCGCGTTACCGTATCGCCGATTCCGCCATTCCCGGCGCCGGCAAGGGCTTGTTCGTCGACGAATTCGTGGCCGCGGGGCGTGTCGTCACCGCCCCCGACCAGATCGATCGCACGTACGCCTGGGCCGACATCATGGCCTCCCCCGCGCTGTCCGCCGACCTGCACGCCGCCGCGCGCTGGTTCGAGGACCGCTACACCGTTTCGCCCGAATGGCCGGACGAGTGCTACGTGAACCATAGCTTCGAACCCACCGGCATCTGGCACCTCGGCTTCATCTTCGCCGCTAAAGACCTTCCGCAAGGCACTGAAATCACAGTGGATTACCGCCACCTCCTGTCCCCCGGCCAGGATGAAAGCTTCCAAGACGCGGCCACTGGTGAGAAAATAACCGGCTTGTCCTGGCAGGAAAGCCTCGCGCTGAGCACTCACGCTCTGGCTCGACTGCTCGGCTGACACTTGGTCACTTCGATGGCAATAGCAGACATTCCCGTTCTGGAAACGCCGCGCCTGCGGCTCACCGCCCTTACCGAACGCCATTTCGACGATTACGCGGCCATGCTCGCGGACGCCGAAAGCACGCGCTGGATCGGTGACGGGCAACCGCTCGACCGGATGAACGCGTGGCGCTCGATGGCCATGCTGCTGGGCCATTGGGCCCTGCGCGGTTGCGGCATGTGGGCGATCGAGCTGAAGGACACCGGCGAATTCATCGGCCGCGCGGGCCTGATGAAACCCGAAGGCTGGCCCGACCTCGAACTGGGCTGGATGCTCAAGCCGGAGCACCGTCACCACGGCTACGCCACCGAAGCCGGTGAAGCCATCCTCGATTTCGCCTGGAAGCAGATGCACGCCCAGCGTGTGATCAGCCTCGTGCGCATCGGCAACGAAGCCTCCGACCACGTCGCCGAACGCCTGGGCGGCGAGCACATCGACAACATCGATTTTCTCGGCGGCGCGACACACCTGTTCGCGTACTACCCGCCGCACCGCGAAGTACGCCGCGCCGGCTGAAGTGCCCTTACAAGGCCGGCGCGAAGTCCGTACGGCGGCGCCGATGCGGATTGACCGCCACCAGCCCCGCCAGTGCCAGCAGGCGCGACGTGCGCATCCATGCCACGACGGCCACGCCGAGCTGAACGATCAGTAAGCCCGCCAGAAGCCCGCTACCCGCACCGGTGGTATGTCCCCGCCAGGCGGCGATGAGCACCGCCAGGACGCCACCCGCCAGGGTGATCGTCAGGTAGACGAAAACGCTCGCAAAGGGGCGGCGGACGAACTGCATGAATCCCCTGCCCAGCGCGCGGAAGGCCGAACGCAAGCCGACGTCGGCGATGAACTGCGCGCGGGCCGATTCGACGATCGCCTGGGCGATCACGAAAAACAACAAGCCGACCGCCAGCGCACCGTGCTGGTACAGGTCGGCGGTCGAGGGCAGGAACGCGGCATCGACCTTGCGCTCCGCGAACGTGGACGCACCCTGCGCCACCACGACGAACAAGCCATAAGGGACCAGGGACAGGAGCATCAGGCGAAGCATGCGTCCGTATTCCATCGCCCCGCCTTGAAGCAGTCCGCCAAAGCCGAGCGCCCGGTTCGCTCGGCCACCGGCCACCGCCATGCCGGTCAGGAATGGCGACACCGCCAGCGTCAGCAGGACCCCCGCCACGAAGGCCATGCCCGTCCATCCATTGGCATCGCGCAAGGCGGAGAAGACATCGGAGAACATCAGTCCGTCGAAGTGCGCCGCCCACGTATCGGCATGCACCGAATATCCGAGCAGACGGTCGAGCACCTTCCACAACGGCAAGGCGACCACCAGGGTCGGCAGCAAGGTGATGAGTATCCACAACAGCACCAGCCGCCATTGCAGGCCGCCGAGTGCGCCATGGCCGATGGCCGCGATGGCCGAGCGTTTCTGACGGTCGTTCATAGCGTCACCAGGAAAGCGTAGAGGCCCTGCAGCAGGGCCGCGAAATCGGCGCCCCAACGATTCGATGCGGCGTGGTTGGCATCCACGGTACGGCTGTCGTCGAGCTTGTTCGCGTCCAGGTAGATCTTCCTGTCCGGATCGAGTTCGGCCGACGTGCCCTTCACCGGCTTGGTGAAGACGAAGCGGGCCCAGCGACGGTCGTCGTCCCAGTGGACGGTCTCGACCGATCCGTCCGCGAACGACACCTTGAGTGTTTGCGGCACGCGCGCACCGTCTCGCCACACCGTGACCGTCGTCTTCCACGGGAAGGGACCGGTGCCGTCGGCCGCATCGGGATGTGCGTTCTTCCATGCCTCTCGCTGTTTCGAAACAGCCTCCTCGTTCTGCTCGGACGACAGTTCGACGCGATGACCGTCCTTTATCGTGGTTCCCGCGAGCGGCAAGACTTCCTCGCTGACGATCTCTTTCACGCGGTCGTCGATACGCGCCGTGCCATAGACGTACTGGTCGAATACCTGCGCCACGACATCGGGTTTTCCCGAAACCTCGGCGATCGACGCCTGGAGGTCGGCGATCGACGGATGACGGAAGTGCCATCTCGCGTAGTACTGGCGATACGCCTTCTCCGTCACGTCCTTGCCGAGGCGTTCCTCCAGGTCATGCATGGCCGTGGCGGTGCGCGAATACACCGTGCCGTAGTCGGCGCTGGACAGGCGGTCCCACGCGTTCTGCCCGAGCGGATCGGAGGGACGCGGCAGCAGGGCGAACATCCGCTCGAGCGCGAAGACGTCCATCGGCGCTTCCACGCCGAAGAATTGCCACAGCGGCTTGGTCAGGTATACCCGCTGCTTGCGTTCGCGCAGCATGCGGTCGTCCCAGTATTCGTTGAGGCCTTCGTCCAGCATCGGCTCCTCGAATTCGTTCGAGGCGAGCAAGCCGTAGAAATAGCCATGGCCGAACTCGTGGATGGTCACGAAGTCGAGGATGTATTCGTCGAGCGTCTTCGGCTTCACCTCGGTGAAGCTATCCGCGGTGAAGAACGTGGGGTACTCCATGCCGCCCGCTTCGGATGCGTTGAACGGCGGCACCACGGCGGTCACCGTCTTGTAGGGATAAGGGCCCAGTGTCGACGAGAAGTAACCGAGCGAATCGATGGTCGCCTTCAGGACGGGTTTCGCGCTTGCCTCGTACTCGGGTGGATAGACCACCTTCACCTTCACGGGCGGGCTGCCGGGACCGGTGTACCCGCCCTCCAGCGTCTTGTAGCGGGGCGCGGCCATCCAGGCGAAGTCGTGGACATCGGCCTGGGAGAAATGCCAGGTCAGTTCGTTGCCTTCCGGAACGGGATCGCCCTGCTGTTCGCCGACGGCCGCCACCACGTAATCCCGGGGTACGGTCATGCGAACGTCGTATTCACCGAAGTCCGCATAGAACTCGCTGTTGAAATGGAATTCGTGCACGTTCCAGCGCGGCTCCGTGGCACCTCGCTCGCCGGGCAGTTCCAGCACGCCGATCTTGGGAAACCACTGGCCGACGAGGTGGAACGTGCCGACATAGCCGGTCCGCTCGATCACGCGTGGCAACTGGCTGTGGAAATTCATGTCCAGCGTGACGCTTCCGCCCGCCGGGACCGGCCGGGCCAGGTCGACGCGAACCACGGTATGGTCGGTATCGGGGCCGCCATCGGGATGGACGTAGCGCCACTTCAGCGCCGCGCCATCCTGTTCCACGTTGCCCAGGTCGATATAGCCCCACTCGCCTTTTTTCACCTCGGCGACGCCACGCGAGCCCCCGTGCGCGGCAAGTACACGTCGTTCGGTAAAGAAGGTGCTCCCCTCGCCCTCGAAGGCATTGAGATAGAGGTGCAGGAACACCGCGCCGACGGGCCGGTCACTCCGATTGCGCCAGGTCAGCTGCTGCTGGCCGTCCACGGTGTGTTTCCCCGGATCGAGGCGAGCCTGGATGCGGTAGGACACGACGCGATCGGACAGCGTCGCCTCGCTACCGGTGCGCGGTCCGCCCCAGGCGGTCGGCGCACTGGGCGTGCGCACGAAAGCGGCGTGCGCCGAGGCAAAGGGAATCTCGGCCGGCTCGATCGCCACGACAGCCGGTGCGGCGACCGTGGCCCCGGTGGCGGGGACGGGCGTGGCGGGCCGTGCTTGCGCAGGTTCCTGCGCCCATGCGCCCTGTGCGCACGCGAATGCGCCAAGCGCGACGAAACGAACGACTCTGGCTGCCTGGCGGCGCATCGATCGACCCTCCCCTTGAAGCAGATGAGATTGCGGGCTGTGGCGTGGGCCGGATATAGGCCAGAGGTCACGGTTCAGCCAGGGAACGACCGCTCGCGCATCCACTTGGTAAGGATCCACTTCTCGCCGCGGATCACGGGTGCCCCGCCATGCAACGACAATGGATCGAGCGATCCGTCGGGCGCCGTGTACTCGAAATACAGGGCCTGCCCCTTGCGCGGCACATAGCTGAAATCGATCCGGGGGAAGACGGTTTCGCCACCGGCCTCGACATCGTTGAGGTACATGATCAGGGTCGATACGCGCTGGCCGCCGTTCTTCAGGTGTGACTGGCTGCCCGGATCGTCCGGCGGGAAGAAATCGAAATGGGGCACGTACTGGGCGCCGACGCCATAACGCATGGCCTGCAGGCCCTCCCCATGGTCCTCGGGCATCCGCATGATCGCGGCGGCGCGCGCATCGACACGAGCGATCAGCTCGTTCTCCGAACGCCCGAAGTTGGCACCTTCGCTCGTCCGGATGTCCTGCACGACGCCGAAACCGGTGCCCGGGCTGACCACCTCGGAGCGAGCCAGGCGCGTGGTGGCCAGGCTGCGCAGCTGGTCGCATTCGACCGGGTCCAGCACGCCATCGAGCACGGCGATGGTCGGACGGGACACCCGAACGAGTACACGCACGCCGCGATCGCCCACATGGAGGACATGGCCATCTTCGAGGCGGCTGCTGAACGCGGCGGGTTCGGGTGCCTGCGCCGGTTGCCGCGGGGCGATACCGCCGAACAGGGCCTCGGCGATCGCGTCGCGTGCCGCCCATTCGTCGAAACGATTCTGTTTCATGATCCCGAGGATGTCAGCGGGAGCGTGGCCGGCGGCAAGCGACTCGCCGATCCAGCGGTACCAATCGGGGGTGATTTTCGTGTGCAGGCGAGCTTCCATGGCATGGCCTCCTTATGTTTGCGGAATTCCGTTTCTCATCGGGCCCATCCTATGCCAGTCCAACATCGACGGGTACCCGATGCTCCCGGAGCTATGTGCCGTCTTGGGCGTTCAGCCAGGCCAGCTTCCTCGCCTTCGGCAGGCGTTTCACCTCGTACTCGGCCTTCGACGCCGCCGAGCGGTCGGGGAAAGGGCGAAAGCCCAGTAGCCGTACCGGCGGATTGGCCCGCGTGTAACGCGCTCCCTTGCCCGCCATGTGGGCGGCATAGCGTGCGTCGAGGTCGTTGGTGATCCCCGCATACCATGCGCCGTTCCGGCATTCGATCAGATAGACGCACCACATGGTGGCGAAGCCTAGCAGCCCTGGCGGGGGCCCCTACAATGCGACCATGGAACCCAGCTACAACCTGGCGGTGAACCTTCCCCTTCGCGGAAGCGTCGTGACCCGCCTTCGCGCCGCGCTGGCCACCACGCCGGTGGATGCCGAGTCGCTCGCGTATCCCGATCCCGCCGGCGCCCTGTGGATCAGGAAGGCGATCGCGCGCTGGCTCGAACGCGTGGGAGGGCACGGCCCGGTCGACCCCCTGCTCATCGCCCTGACGATCGGCGCGCGGCATGCGCTCGCCTTCGCCCTGGCCGCGTCCGCCACCGGGAGGCATGCGGCCATCCTCGTCGAGGAACACACGTACCATGGCGTCCGTCGCATGGCACGGCACTTCGGCACGCGTTGCGTCGACGTGGCGATGGACCGGCATGGCATGAAGCCCGATGCCTTGATGCAGGCGGCCGTGCAATCCCGCGCCCGGGCCCTGTATGTCCAGCCCACGTTGCAGAACCCGACGACGGCGACCATGCCGCTGGAGCGGCGCCTGGACATCGTGGAGGTCGCGGAGCGCCTTGGCCTGACCATCGTCGAGGGCGACGTCTACTCACCGCTGCATCGGCCGGTGCGCGAGGGCCTGCCGCCACTGGCCCGCCTCGCTCCCCACCGAACCGTGCATTGCGGGGGCATCGGCAAGATCCTCGGCCCGGGCCTGCGGGTCGGCTGGATGTTGCATGCCGACACGGCGGCGCAGGCGGCTACATCGGCCAGGATCCAGCTCGAGCAGGACGGCCTGCCAGCGCTTCCGGCCTCCATCGTCGCCCGCTGGATGGACGACGGCACGGCGGAGGCGCTACTCGACGAACTGACCGTCGCCATGGCGTCGCGCGCCGAAATGGCCCGCCGGATCATCGGCGAAAACCTGGTCACATCCGGAAGCGGCCTGCACGCGTGGCTTCCGCTGCCGGAGGCGTCCGCCATGGAGGAACGCCTCCTCGCACGCGGCGTCCACGTCGCCGCGTCGAAGCACTTCGTCGGCACGGGGCAACCGGCTGCCGGCATCCGCCTCGCCATGGGTGCCGAGGAAGATCCCAGCCGGCTCGAAGAAGCTTTGCGGATCGTGGCCGCCGAGCGCTGAAGGATCAGCCTCGGGCCGATGTCAGTTTTTCGAGTGCCTTGCCTACCGCCGCGAAGGCGAACGCCCCGGTCACGTGCGTGGCTGCGCCCAACCCACCGCCGCAGTCGAGCTTGAGCGCGTCGCCACCGGGCGGACGCACCCCGCAGACACTGCCGTCGGCCTGCGGATAGCGCACGTTCTGCAGCGAGTAGACCGCGGAAACACCGAAGAAGCGGTCCGGGTTGCGGGGGAATCCATGTTCCTGGCGAAGCTTCTTCCGGATCATGCTGAGCATGGCGTCGTGCTCGGTCCGCGAAAGGTCGCGAACACGGACCTGGGTGGGGTCGGTACGTCCGCCCGCCGCGCCGACGGTCACCAGCGGGACCTTGCGCCGGCGGCACCAGACGATGGTCTCGAGCTTGACCTTGAGTGCGTCGCAGGCGTCGATCACCACGTCGTAGTTGCGGTCCAGCAGGTCGTCGAGGGTCGACGGGGTGAGGAAACGCTCTACCGCTTCCAGGCGGATGGTCGGGCTGATCGCATGCGCGCGTTCGGCGACGACGCCCACCTTGGGTTTTCCGTACTGGCCGTCCAGCGCGTGCAGCTGGCGGTTCGTGTTCGACAGGCAGACGTCGTCGCCGTCGATCAGGGTGAGCCGGCCTATGCCGCTCCGGGCCAGGGCCTCGGCCGCCCAGGAGCCCACCCCACCCACGCCGATCACGCAGACATGCGCATGCGCGAGGCGGTCCAGGCTGCCGCGGCCGTACAGCCGCTCGATGCCGGCGAAACGTTCTGCCTGGGCCGTACTCACGTGGGTCTCGATCAAGGAATCCGTGTTCATTGTCTCATATCGAAAGAATGGGACCGTCGGCTATGCTGGCGGCCTCGTGCTGCCATGGACCACCGATGCGCCCGTTGTTACTCGTCATCCTCGGACTCGTGGTCGGCGCGATGGGTGCCACCTTCGCCTTGTCCGCGCTGCGCCAGGGAACGCCGTACCATCTCGGCGTGATGGCGGTCACGCAGCATCACATGGGCGTCCTGCGCGCCAACGTGCGGGCGAAACAATGCGATGCCAAGAGCTCGCTGGCCCATCTGTCGCGCATGCGGGAAAACGCCGGGGATGTCCGCGAGGCCTTCCCCGGCATGGACGCGCCCTTCTACGACGGAGGGGACAAGCTCGTCGTGGCGCTCGACGACGCCATTTCCCATGCCCCTGGCAGCTGTGCGGCCCTGGCCGGCGTGCTCGCCCCCATCGGCGAGGCCTGCCAGGCCTGCCACCAGCGGTACCGATGAACGCGTTCGCCTGCCCCTCGAACCTGTGACGGACGCCATGCCCTCCATGTCCACGCCTCCGGACAATTCGACCCGCCCCCGGCAGTTCTTCCGCATGCGGTTATGGCTGCTGCTGCGCGCGATGGCCCGGTTCGAAACGACGATGTTCCTGCGCACGCGTTATTCGCAACCGAAAATGGTCGCGATCGGCGTGGTCGGCAGTTTTTCCCTCGCCGTGTACTACCCGGTATGGGCGTACCTGTTCCCGCAGCCGTACGAGAACCTGCCCATGCGGCTGCTTTGCAGCGCCACCTTCATCCCGCTGGCCTTGTTGCCATGGTGGCCGCGGCGCCTGCGCACGCACCTGCCGACGTACTGGTACTTCGCAATGACCGTGGCGATGCCGTTCTTCGTCGGCTACATGACCTTGCGCAACGCCACGCCGGCATGGCTCATGACCCACCTCGCCTGCGTGATGCTGCTGATGATGCTGTTCGACATCGCCAGCTTCCTCGTGGTGTTCACCCTGGGCAGCCTGATCGCCGCGCTGGCGTTCGTGCTTTCGCCGGATGCGCACCTGCACACCCAGACGATGCTCGAGTACATCCCTCTCCTGCTGTTCGCAATGGTCGGCGGAGCCACCTGTACCGTGTCGTCCAACATGGCCGAACAGTCGAGGATCGACGCCCTGACGGCCGCCTCGAACAACATCGCCCATGAGTTGCGCACCCCCCTGGGTTCCTTGCGCATCGCCGCGCGCGCCGTCGCCCGCTTCATGCCGGACCTGCTCCGCAGCCACCGGCTGGCCGAGAGCCAGGGGCTGCCCGTACCCGACGTGCGCGCACAGAACCTGCACGCGCTGGAGCGCAGCATCGGCGTCATGGAGCGCGAGGTCACCTACGCGAACACCATCATCGACATGCTGCTGCTCTCCGCCCGGCCGATCGGCGAGGTACCGCTCACCCCGCTGGGGGCGCGCGAATGCGTGGAACAGGCCCTGCGCCGCTTCCCCTATGGCTCGCGCGCGGAGCGCGAAAGGATCACTCTGTCACCCACGGGCGATTTTCGCCTGCTCGGGGAGGAAGCGTTGGTGGTCCATGTGCTCTTCAATTTGCTGCGCAACGCCCTGTTCCACATCGATCGGGCCGGCAAGGGGGAGATCGGGGTGTATATCGAGCCGGACGAACAGGCCAACCGGATACGGGTCCTCGACACCGGCCCCGGCATCCCGCCGGACGTGCTCCCCCGTATCTTCAACCGTTTCTATTCCTATTCGAGCGACAGCGCCGGGAGCGGAACCATCACCGGATTGGGCATAGGTCTCGCTTTTTGTCGCGCGGCGATGGAGCATATGGGCGGTGGCATCGCATGCCGTACCAACCTGGGCGAATTCACCGAGTTCACCCTTACCTTCCCGCATCCGGAGACCGGGGACCGGCAGTGATGACGCTGAACTCACAGGGCGATATCCAGCCCTTCCATTTCCCGACCACGACGGTACTCGTGGATGACCACGAGGAATACCTCGACGTCGTCCCGTTGCTGCTCGACCCGATGGTGCGGGTGCGCACGTTCAGTTCCCCGCGAAGCGCCCTGGCCACGCTGGGCAACAACGGCAGCCGCCCCGTGCCTGGCGGCGGCTGGCTGTACCGCTGGAAAGACCGTCCTTCGGAAACGCAGGAACTGGTCGCCCTGGACATCGACTCGATCCACCGGGTGGTCTACGACCCCGAGCGGTTCGCCGAGATCTCCGTGGTGGTGGTCGATCAGGCCATGCCCGAGATGGACGGCATCACCTTCTGCAAGCGCCTGCCGAATCCGCATATCGGCAAGATCCTCCTGACCGGCCGCGCCGACGACGCGACGGCTATCGATGCCTTCAATTCAGGGGTGATCGACCGCTTCATCCGGAAGAACGACCCGCTCGCGATCGAAAAATTGCAGACCGCCATCACCGAACTGCAGCACCGTTACTTCGAACGCGCCAGCGCCTTCGTCGCCGAGACCTTGGCCCTGGGCAATTTCCGTTTCCTGCGCGACCCGGCCTTCCGCGAAGTCCTGCAGAGCGTCACGGCCACGTTCCAGCCTGTGGAATGCTACGTGCACTGCAATCCCACCGGGCTGCTCCTGGTCGACGCATGGGGCATCGGCCGTTTCCTCCTCGTCCAGACGGACGAGGACCTGCGCACGCATTATGAAATCGCGGCGGATCTGGGGGCGCCGGCCACGGTCCTGGAAGCCCTGCGCAGTGGCGAGGCCCTGCCCTGGTTCAATTCACGGGACGGCTTCTACCACAAGGGCGTCAGCCATCCGGAATCGCACCTGTACCCGGCAACGGCCATTTCCGGCGAACAGTGGTACTACTACGCTCTCATCGACGACGTGGAGCGGTTCCGCCTGCAGCATGTGAAGTCTTACCGCACATGGCTACGCGAACAGGACCTGAGCCTGGCCGCCGACAGCAGGCCGCGCTTCATCTAGCCGGGCCCTGAATCCAAACGAGTTCACCTTCCCGTGGCGGAGCTTCCGGCGCGCGCGGTAGCCGTTCGGCCCGAAAATCCATCGTCACGTTCGGACCACCCGGTCCCCGGGACGTCTCTCTGGTAATGGCATGAGGCAGGGGTTCCGCACGGCGGTGCCCTGGCGGGACGCCTCCCTCTCTAACGAATTCGCGTCTGCCCGGGCGAGGCCGACGCGTGCCGCCCCTCGGGCGGCGCCTGAATTCGCCCATCCATTCACCAGAGAGAGATGAACCATGGAAAACGTTTCCGTCCTGCATCGCCCTGCCAAGGCACCCGCGCTTCCTGATTTCGTCGCACGAAGGGTCGATCGATTCCACAACGAACGCGTGGCGGTCGACTGGGGTGGGCGTCACATTTTGAGGGGCCGCCGGCCGCGCGATGGCGACCTCATGCTCCAGAGCAACGACTATCTCTCCATCGCGGGGCATCCCGGGATCGTCGAAGCGCAGCGCACGTCCCTGGCCGAAGGGGGCCTGGGAATGATGATGTCGGCGCTGTTCCAGCAGGATGCCGGGTTGCCGTTGCACCGCGTGGAAGCCGAGTTGGCGCGAGCCGTCGGCAGCGAGGACGGCATCCTGGCCCAATCCGGTTTCGCGGCCAACGTGGGCCTCATCCAATCCATCGCCACGGAACGCGTGCCGGTGTACGTCGACATGCTGGCCCACGCGTCACTGTGGGAAGGCATCCGCAGCGCGGGCGCCAAGGCCGTGTCCGTGCTGCACAACGACGTGGCCCACCTCGAACGGCAGGTGTTGCGCAACGGCCAGGGCGTGATCGTCGTCGATGCGGTCTACAGCACCAACGGAAGCGTGGCTCCGCTGGTCGAGATCGCGCGCGTGGCCCGGGAGCACGGTTGCGTCCTCGTCGTGGACGAATCCCATTCGCTCGGTACGCACGGGCGCCGCGGCGAAGGCCTCGTGGCCAGCCTCGGCCTCAACGATCGCGTGCACTTCATCACGGCCAGCCTGGCCAAGGCCTACTGCTCCCGCGCGGGCTTCATCGCCTGCACGACGCATTTCAAGGACTACTTCGGCTGCGAGGCGCTGCCCGCAATTTTCAGTTCGTCCCTGTTGCCCTATGAACTGGCGGGCCTTTCGGCCGCGCACCGGGTCATTCAGGCCGAAGGCTGGCGCAGGCGCCGGCTGCGCGGGATCACCCGCCACGTGCGCCGCGAACTGGCCGCATTGGGCTACCCCATCGGGGACGGCACCGAGCAGATCGTCGCGTTCGAGGCGGGGCAGGAAATCCTGACCGGCCGCGTGCGCGACATCATGGAGCGCCACGGCGTGTTCGGCTCGGTGTTCAGCGCGCCGGCGACGACGGTCAACCGTTCACTGCTGCGATTGACCCTGAACGCCGGCATGAGCGACGCGGACGTGGAAAGGCTGGTCGAGGTGTGCCGGCGAGCCCGCGGCGAGATGGCGATCGATTCGTGGAGCGCGGCGCGGCGCGCGCAGCGCGAATGCCATCGCCAGGATGCCTCCGCCGAGGTCGCATGATGGACGCCCGGCCCGACCCCGGCCAGCTCAGCGCAACGATACGCGCCCGCGCAAGATGTCGGCGAACATCATCCAGTCGCCCATGAGGCTGTAGATCGGATGGCGAAAGGTCGCCGGCCGGTTTTTCTCGAACACGAAGTGCCCGATCCAGGCGAAACCGTAGCCACCGACCAGCGCCAGCACCAACCAACGGAGCTGGCCGGTGGCGACGAGCATGACCAACGCCACCAGTACGACCCAACTCCCGGCGAAATGGAGTCGGCGGCAACGCACGTCGGCATGCTCGCCGAGGTAGTAGGGATAGAACTCGCGGAAACTGGTGAACCTGGCCATGCCCTTGCTGCTCCGATCAGTAGGTGGGCAGGGGAATCCGCTCGTACTCGTCGCCGGGCACGACCGGGAAGCGGCCGGCGGACCAGTCGGCCTTGGCTGCCTCGATCAACGCATTCGAACTGGCCACGAAATTCCACCACAGATGGCGCTCGCCATCGAGTGGGGCGCCACCGAACAACATCACCAGCGATCGCTCCTTCGCTTCCAGCACCGGCGGCTCGCCCTCGTGTGCCACGGCCATCTCCAGCGCGGCGAGATCGGTCTCGCCGAAGCGCGCGGCGCCCTCGACCACGTAGGCGCCCCATTCCGCATGCTGAGCGGGCATCGACAGACGGGCGCCCTTCTCGAGGCGCGCCTCGACGAAGAACATGGGAGCGAACACGCGTACCGGCGACGTCTCGCCGAAGGCATCGCCTGCGATGATGACGAGCCGGACACCGTCACGCTCCACTTTCGGCAACTCGCCCGCGGCGTGATGGTGAAATTCCGGGTCGATGCCTTCGTGCGACTTCGGCAAGGCCACCCAGACCTGGATGCCGTGCAGGTTGCCGCCGTGCCGCGCCTCCGGCGGGGTGCGCTCGGAATGCACGATGCCGCGGCCGGCGGTCATCCAGTTCACGTCGCCAGGATGGATGTCCACCGCGCTGCCAAGGCTGTCGCGGTGGCGGATCACGCCATCGAACAGCCACGTGACGGTGGCGAGGCCGATATGCGGATGCGGACGAACATCGAGTCCCGCGTCGTCGGCGAACGCCGCGGGGCCCATCTGGTCGAAGAATACGAAGGGTCCGACGTGCCGCGCCTTCAGGTGCGGAAGCATGCGCCGTACGACGAATCCGTTGCCGAGATCGCGCGGCTTGCCGTCGATGGGGATGGTGGTCATGGGTGGCTCCGCAGGACACGCGAAAGCCCCTCCGGCGCGGCTGCGCCGAAGGGGCGGAAGTCATGCAAGGACGGGCGGCTCAAGGCCAACCCGAACGAATCACTTCGGGACGACGTTATCCGCCTGCGGGCCCTTCTGGCCCTGGGTCACGGTGTATTCCACCTTCTGGCCTTCCTGCAGCGACTTGAAGCCGTTGCCCTGGATGGAACGGAAATGCACGAACACATCCGGACCACCTTCATCCTGGGTGATGAAGCCAAAGCCCTTGGCGTCGTTGAACCACTTCACAGTACCTGTTGCCATCACACACACCTCTATCCAACACTCGAAAACCGGCTCGCGAGCCGGCGACTTACTGGGAATGCAGGACCGGGTGAAGCGATGGAGCGTCAGACTGCTCGCTTACATCGGGTCACTCGCGTGACCGCGCAGACACAGTGGCTCAGATAATAACCACATTTTTCGGAAGTTCTGTAGGGGAACCCCTACAGGAGACGATTTTTTGACGTCGATCACGTAGAAAAGCGTGAAGAAGCGGGGAAATGGGATCCTTCGCCTCTATTGATCGGTGTCGGGGGCTCGGCTTCGCCCTCGCGTTCGTCGTGTGCGTGGCGGGGGAGCTGCCGGGCGCCACCCTCGGCGCGACGGTAGTCGCCGTCCCTTGGGCAAGGATGCCGCT
>NZ_JBPGXU010000084.1:0-17639 GCF_056755675.1 Luteibacter sp. KNZ12-1A
GTCGTAAGTCCCGCGCCGCGGGGGGGAGGGGGAGGTAGCGGCGCGGGACTTACGACCGCTGGGGCTCAGGCGACCTTGAGGGTCTCGTCGCCAGCCTTCCAGTTGCAGGCGCACAGCTCGTCCGTCTGCAGCGCGTCGAGCACACGCAGCACTTCGTCCGGGTTGCGGCCAACCGAGCCTGCCGTCACATAGACGAACTGGATCTCGTTGTTCGGGTCGACCAGGAAGGTCGCACGCTGGGCGACGCCTTCATCGGTCAGGATGCCCAGGGCCGAGCACAGTTCCTTCTTGATGTCCGCCAGCATCGGGAACGACAGGTCCTTCAGGTCGGCATGGTCCATGCGCCAGGCGCGGTGGACGAACTCGGAGTCGGTCGACACGGCCAGGATCTGGCAGTCACGGTCGGCGAACTTCTCGTTCAGGTCGCTGAAGCCCTTGATCTCGGTCGGGCAGACGAAGGTGAAGTCCTTCGGGTAAGAGAAGACCAGCTTCCACTTGCCCTCGTAAGACTTGTCCGTCACGTCGACGAACGCGTCTTCGATCTTGTTGGCGAGCGGGCCGCCGGCCACGGCCTTGAGGTTGAACTGGGGGAACTTATCGCCAATGCTCAGCATCTTTCGACTCTCCATTGAGGGTTGGGTGAACTCTTCGCGCGCTTGGTGACGCGACTGAAACGCAAGCTTAGCCGCCTGCCACACATATTCCAAATCGATTGTAGGCATCAATGTGATAGGCTAAGGCTATTGCGAACACCCCGGGGTCCGTCGCCATGAACCTGCGTGACTTGTCTTACCTCGTCGCCCTGGCGGAATACCGTCATTTCGGCCGCGCGGCTGAAGCCAGCTTCGTCAGCCAGCCCACGTTGTCGACCCAGATCCGCAAGCTCGAGGACGAACTGGGCGTTGCGCTGGTGGAACGTACCCCGCGTAAAGTCCTGCTTACGGAAACGGGACGTGAAATCGCCCGCAGGGCGCGGGGCGTGCTCTCACAGATCGATGAGATCAAGTCGATCGCCCAGCGCACCCGCGATCCGGAATCGGGCACGATACGGCTCGGCATCTTCCCGACCCTCGGGCCCTACCTGTTGCCTCACGTCGTCCCCCACCTGCGGACGCGTTTCCCGCGCCTGGAGCTGTTGCTGCGCGAGGAGAAAACGGAACAAGTGCTGCACATGTTGCGCGAAGGCACCCTCGACGCCGGCATCCTCGCCCTGCCTGTCCACGACGATTCGCTGCACGTGGAATTCCTTTTCGAGGAGCCGTTCGTGCTCGCGGTCCCGAGCGGCCACGAGCTGGCGTCGCGCGCCTCGCTGCGCATGGACGATCTCGCCGAGCAGAACCTCCTGCTGCTGGAGGACGGGCACTGCCTCCGCGACCAGGCGCTGGAGGTCTGCCACCTCGCCGGCGCGGGCGAGAAATCGGGTTTTCGTGCCACCAGCCTGGAGACCCTGCGCCAGATGGTCTCGGCCAACGTCGGCATCACCCTGCTCCCCGCCCTGGCGGTGAAGCCGCCCGTCGCGCAGTCGCCGAACGTGAACCTGATCGAATTCGAAGCCCCCGCACCGAGCCGGCGCATCGCCATGCTCTGGCGGAAAAGCTCGGCCATGACGCCCTTCTTCGAGGCGCTGGCGGCGATCATCCGCGACGTGCCGGCCGAACTGTTCAACACCCGTGACTTCGCGACGGGTCAACCGGACGGCGCGCCGGCCGTTGCCAGTCCATCCCCCTGACGGTTCCGGTTGCATGCGCGTATGGCTTGTCGTCCTGCTCCTGCTTTGCGGCTGGGGCGCGTATTCCTGGTGGCAGCATCGTCCGGTACATAACGCGCCGGGGGTGCTGGTCGACGGCGTACCCAGCCAGGAAGACCTCGGAGCCGGCGTCACATTGACGCGCGGGCACTTCACGTTGAAGCCCCGGGCGACCTTCGCCATGACCGGCCGCGTACTTTCGCGCGAGGACTACCAGCTCGACGACCTCTCGCCGATCGCGCCCACCGACCTGGCCATGGGCTGGGGACGCATGTCCGACAGCTCGGTGCTGGACCGTATCCGTATCTCGCAGTCGAACCGCTTCTATTACTGGTACACGGACAATTACCCGATCCCGCGTCACGAGATCGAGGATTCCAGCGCGAACATGCACATGATCCCCGCCAACGACACCATCGCGCGGGAATTGCGCAATGTGCGTCCGGGCGAGCTGATCCAGTTCGAGGGGTTTCTCGTCGACGTGAAGCGCGACGATGGCTGGCACTGGGACACCTCGCTCACCCGCGAGGACACCGGCGCGGGCGGCTGCGAGATCGTGCTGGTGGAAGACATCCACGAAGCACGCTGACGGCTTCCGGTCAGTACGTCATCAACGCGTGCAATGGCAACGGCAGGGGCCACCTGGACCGGCCGTTCAGGCCGCCGAGTTCGATCACCACGCTGGCGCCGACCACCTCCGCGCCCAGGCGTTCCACGAGACGACGCCCCGCCTCCAGGGTGCCCCCGGTGGCGAGGACATCGTCCACGACGATCACCCGCTCGCCTGGCGCGAGCGCCTGCGAGCCGATCTCCAGCCGGTCCATCCCGTACTCGAGGCCGTAATCCACGCCCACGACCGGCGGTGGCAGCTTGCCGGACTTGCGCAAGGGGACGAAACCCGCCCCGAGCGCCCGGGCCATGGCCGCGCCGAAAATGAACCCGCGCGATTCGATCCCGCAGACGGCGCCCACGCCCTGCCCCCGCCACGGTTCGCACAAGGCGTCGATGCAGGCGCCGAAGGCGGAAGCGTCGGCGAGGAGGGGCGTGATGTCCTTGAACATGATGCCCGGGCTTGGAAAGTCCGGCACGTCGCGGACGAGATCGAAAATGGCCTGCATGAAAATCCTGGAGGGTGGCGCGAGCGACTCAGGCGGGAAGGGTAACCGCATCGAAGTCGTCGTCGGCGGCCGCGGCACGCGCCTCGGCCAATTGAGCGTCGATCGCGCGAACGATGCCTTCGGCCGCCTCGGCGGCGGCCTCCGGAACCATCACGGCGAGGAAATCGCGGGCCGGCAGCTGGCCGACGGCGCCGGTGAGGAACTCGCCCGCGATGAAGGCCGGAATCTCCGCCCGCTCGAGCGCATCCTTCACCAGGTGGGCATCGATCAGGGATTCGGCGTGGTAGGCGATACGCATGACTGCAAGCTACCCCGCCGACCGAGTCCACGGCAAGCGCCCGGCGCGCAAGAAAGGTAAACTCGGACGTTTGCCGCGCCCCAGCCTCCGAGTCCCTCGCGATGTCGACCGAAACACCCGTCCTGCAGCAGCACTTCATCCGCCAGATCGTCCGCGACGACCTGGCCTCCGGCAAGCATGCGGTCATCCATACACGGTTCCCGCCCGAACCGAACGGCTACCTGCACCTGGGCCACGCCAAGTCGATCTGCCTGAACTTCGGGCTGGCCGCCGAATTCGCCGGTACCTGCAACCTGCGCTTCGACGACACCAACCCCTCGAAGGAAGACGTCGAATACGTCGACGCGATCCAGCGCGACGTGAAATGGCTGGGTTTCGAGTGGGCCGAGCTTCGCCATGCCTCGGATTACTTCGAGGTGTTCTATCGCTCCGCGCTGAAGCTGATCCGCCTGGGCGTGGCCTACGTGGACGATCTCAGCGCCGAGGAAGTGCGCGAGTACCGCGGCACGCTCACCGAGCCGGGCCGCAACTCGCCCTACCGCGACCGTTCGATCGAGGAAAACCTAGACCTGTTCCAGCGCATGCGTTCGGGCGAGTTCGCCGACGGCAGCAAGACCCTTCGCGCGAAGATCGACATGGCCTCGGGCAACATCAACCTGCGCGACCCCGCCCTGTACCGCGTCCGCAAGGTGCACCACCAGAACACCGGCGACGCGTGGCCGATCTACCCGATGTACGACTTCGCGCATTCGCTATCCGACGCGCTGGAAGGCATCACGCATTCGCTGTGCACCCTGGAGTTCGAGGATCACCGGCCGCTGTACGACTGGTGCGTCGACAAGGTCGACCTGGCAAACGATCCGGAACTATGGGAACCGCTGGTCAAGGCGGGCCTGCCCACGGCGCCGAGCAAGCCACGCCAGATCGAGTTCTCGCGCGGCAACCTCAACTACACGGTGATGAGCAAGCGCAAGCTGATCACGCTGGTGTCGGAGAACCTGGTCGATGGCTGGGACGATCCGCGCATGCCCACCATCGCGGGCGTGCGCCGGCGCGGCTTCACCGCCGCCGGCATCCGCCTGTTCTGGGAACGCATCGGCGTCAGCAAGCAGAACAGCACCATCGACATGAGCGTGCTCGAAGGCGCCGTGCGCGACGATCTCGACGGTACGGCGCCACGCCGGCTCGCCGTGATCGATCCGGTGAAGCTCGTCATCACCAACCTCGACGAGGCACACGCCGAAACGCTCACCTTTCCCAACCATCCGAAGGACGAGTCGTTCGGCACGCGCAACGTGCCCTTCTCGCGCGAACTCTGGATCGAACGCGACGACTTCGCCGAAGTGCCGCCGAAGGGCTTCCATCGCCTGAAGCCGGAAGGCGAGGTGCGCCTGCGCGGCGTCGGTATCGTGCGCTGCGATGAAGTGATCAAGGACGCCACGGGCGAGATCGTCGAACTGCGCTGCACGCTAGACCTCGACACGCGCAGCGGCATGCCCGGCGCCGACCGCAAGGTGAAGGGCACCATCCACTGGGTGAGCGCACGCGACGCCGTGCCTGCCGTGGTGCGCCTGTACGACCGCCTGTTCGACGTCACCGACCCGGACGACGACAGCGATGGCAAGACGTACAAGGACCACCTCAATCCGCACTCGCGCCGCGTGGTCCACGGCTATGTCGAACCCGCGGCGGCGGCGGCGACGCGGGAGGACCGCGTGCAATTCGAACGCCTGGGTTACTTCGTCGCCGACATGCACGACCACACGCACGACGCCCCTGTCTTCAACCGCGTAGTGACGCTGCGCGATTCCTGGGCGAAGCAAGGTTGATGTTGTACGCGCAGGTCCATCTCACCCTGCCTGCCTGGGTGCACGAGGCGGTGGATACGTCGCTGGCCTATCCGGACGACGAGGCCAAGGTCGGCCTCGCCATCGAACTATCGGCGCGCAACGTCGATCTCGCCACCGGCGGGCCATTCGGCGCGGCGGTGTTCGACGGGAGCGACCGCATCGTCGCCGTAGGCGTGAACCGGGTGGTACCGCATGCCTGTTCGGTCGCCCATGCCGAGATGATGGCGTACATGACCGCGCAGCAACGCCTGCAACGCTTCCGGCTCAACGAGGACGGCGGCCGCTTCGTGCTGGCCACCAGCTCACAGCCATGCTGCCAGTGCTACGGCGCTACCGTATGGGCCGGCATCGATGCACTGTTGATCGGCGCCCGTGCCGAGGACGTCGAGGAGCTCACGCCCTTCGACGAGGGCCCGCTGCCGTCCGACTGGATCGGCGAACTCGAACGGCGCGGCATCGCCGTACGCCGCGACATCCGCCGCGACAGTGCACGCGAGGTGCTGCGCCGCTACGGCGAATCGGGCGCCGCATATTGATCGCGAGCCGCACCCGGTGAAGCGCTGGCGCACCGCGCTGCCGCTGTGCCTGCTGCTGATCGCGGGAGCGGTCCTGCTCGCCAGCGGCGTACTGGACCGCTTCGATCCCCACCATCTGCTCGCGGAAGAAGGGCTGCTGCGCGCGACGATCGCCGCGCATCCACTCACGTCCCGTCTTGCCTACGCTGGCGTACTGACCCTCGCCATCGCCACCGGCGTGCCCGGCACGATCGTGATCGTACTGGCGGGCGGCTTGCTGTTCGGCGCCGTGGAAGGCACCGCCTTGTCGTCGGTGGCCCTGGTCCTCGGCTCGCTGGTGCTCTATCTCGCCAGCCGCTACGCGTTCGGCACCGGCCGGCGCGAACCGCCGCTGTTGGCAAGACGCCTGCGCGACGGCTTCGCCAACCACCCCGTCACCTACACGCTCGCCCTGCGCTTCATTCCCATCGTCCCGCTCGGCGCCATGACGGTGGCGCTGGCATGGCTTCGCTGCCCGCTGTGGCTGTTCGTGGGCGCGACCTGGCTGGGCGGCACCGTATCGCTGTTCGTGGAAAGCTCGGTCGGCGCCGGCCTGGGCGAGACCTTCGGCAGCGGCGCGCCGGTGACCGCCGCCAGCTTCCTGAATACCCGGATCCTGCTGCCCCTGGCCGCCTTCACGCTGCTCACGATCCTCCCCGTGCTCGTGAAGGCGGTAAGCGCCCGGCTAGGCCGGAAGGGCTGACACCGCTCCGCGCGATCTGCGCTAGGCTGTAGTCTCGCGCCGCCGGGGATGGGTGGTGCCTGGGGAATCGCATGCGTGATGTATCCGCTCCATGGTTGGAAAAGGTCTGGCGCCGCACCTCGCTGGTGCAGCGCCTGACCTGCGTCGCCCTCGTGCCGACCGCGATCAGCGCGATCCTCCTGGTCACCTTGCTGACGCGCCACCAGATGGACACCCTTCACGAGATGGGCCGCTCCACGGCGGATGCCATCGCGCAGCAGGCGGCGACCGTCTCCGGGGAGGCCTTGCGCACCGGCGAGCGCCGCGAGATCGGCCGCATCGCGCAATCCATCGTGCAGTTGCCGCAGGTATCCCGGGTACGGATCAGCGATCGCGACGGCGAGATCATCGCCGATCGGGTGAACGGTTCGATCGGCAACGATGACGACGGCCTGACCGTGGCGCGCGAAGTACTCGATCCCGCGTCCCATCGCGTGGTCGGTTCCGTCACCGTGGATGTGAGCGTGGAGGATGCCGTCGCCGCGCAACGCGCCAGCGTGCACAACGCCCTGG
Organism: Luteibacter sp. KNZ12-1A; assembly: GCF_056755675.1. Classification (NCBI taxonomy): domain Bacteria; kingdom Pseudomonadati; phylum Pseudomonadota; class Gammaproteobacteria; order Lysobacterales; family Rhodanobacteraceae; genus Luteibacter; species Luteibacter sp. KNZ12-1A. Next base: position 6,823 of record NZ_JBPGXU010000084.1, read on the forward strand.
TCTGGCTGGCGCTCAGCCTGCTGATCGCGGTCACCATCGGCTGGTCGACGGCCCGCTGGTTGAGCGCGCCCTTGCGCAACCTGGCGATCGCGGTGCGCCAGCTGGGCCTGGGCGATCGTACCGTGGTCGTGCCGGTCACCGACGACACCGAGATCGGCGACCTGCAACGCGGGTTCAACGGCGCCGCCTCGAAGTTGTTGCACGCGCAGATCGGCATGGAGCGCGAAATCGCCACCGCCACCGAGGAACTCGCACGAAAGAACGCCGCCCTGGAAGCGGCCAGCGTCGCCAAGGCGCGTTTCCTGGCCGCCGCGTCCCACGACCTGCGCCAGCCGCTTTACGCGCTCACGCTGTTCTCTTCCGGCCTCGCCGTGGATGAATACGACCCCGTGCGCCTCAACCGTATCGCGCACATCCAGGAGTGCGTGGAATCGCTCGACCACCTGTTCGGCGAACTGCTCGACCTCTCCCGCCTGGAAACCGGAGCGATGCCGGCCATCATCCGCGACGTGCCGCTGGATGAGGTGTTCGAGGAGGTGAGCGTGAACTTCCGCATGGTGGCCGAGCAGCACGACCTTCGCCTGGTGGTACGCACCACCGGTCTCTGGGTACGCACCGACCGCACGATGCTCGCGCGCATCCTCAACAACCTCGTGAGCAACGCGCTGCGCTACACGCGCTGCGGCGGCGTGCTGGTCGGGGCTCGGCGCCGTCTCGACGGCGGTGTGCGGGTGGACGTGTGGGATACCGGCCTGGGCATCGGGCCGGATCACCTGCAGCACATCTTCGACGAATTCTACCGGGTGGAAAGCGGCCCCGAGGCAGGCCGCCCGGAAGGCACCCGGCGGGGACTCGGATTGGGACTGTCCACCGTGCAGCGGCTGGCCGGCCTGCTCGGCACACGGGCTTCCGTGCGCTCCAAGCCCGGCAAGGGGACCGTCTTCTCGATCACCCTGCCCGAGGTCCAGCCCGGCACGGTCGAGGCGACGACGGTGGCCGCGCCGGAGCCCGGCATTCCGCGGGACATCGTCGGAATGCGCGTCCTGGTGATCGACGACGAGCCCAGCATCCTCGCGGGCATCAGCTACCTCCTTGGCAGCTGGGGCTGCGAGGTCATGACCGCCGAGGATGCCCAGCAGGCGATGGAAGCCGTGCACCAGTGGATGCAGCCGCCCGACATCGTGATTTCCGACCTGCGCCTGCGTGAAGGCACGGGCCTGGACGTGATCGCCCTGCTCGATCGCTACTACCGCCGTCGACCGGGCGATCCGCCGCCGTTCGCCCGGGTGCTGATCACCGGCGAAACCCGCGGCGAATTCCTGCGCAACATCGACCAGCAGACCACGCAGGTGCTGTTCAAGCCGGTATCTCCCGAGCGCCTGCACGAGGTAATGGTTTCGGCCTGGACTGTCCATCATGCAGCCGTCTGAGCCGGATGGCCTGCTTGCCCATGGACGCCCGTAGGGCTATGGTCCGGACAACGGGGAGCTCGCGATCCAAGCGAGCGGAGGGAGAGGCATGCGTGTTCTGATCGCGGACGATCATAGGCTCATCATCGAGGGCGTGAAGCTCAAGCTTCGCGAACTCGACACGGACGTGGAGTTCATCGAGGCCGAAACGGTAGCCCAGCTTCGCGACAAGCTTGCACAGAAGCCCGCGCCCGACGTGGCGCTCATCGACATGGCCATGCCCGGCGCGGACGGTGTCGAGCACATCAAGGAGGCGGTGGCGGCCCTGCGCGAGTCCGATACCGACGATGGCGCGTCGCGCATGCGCCCCGTCATCGTGCTGTCGGGCACCGAGGACCCCTCGTCGATCCGCCACGTGCTCGACCTGGGCGTACAGGGATACATCCCGAAATCGTCGCCCCCCGACGTGATCCTCAACGCCGTGCGCCTCGTCGTCGGCGGCGGGGTGTACGTACCGCCGGAAGCGATGAAGGCGGCTTCCGCGGGCGGCGTGCCCACGTTCTCCCTGGCCAACAACAACGACGGGCTCTCGACCAAGGAGCGCCTCGCCACGGTCCTGACCGACCGCCAGATCGACGTGCTCAAGCTGCTGGCGAAGGGCCGCCCGAACAAGCTGATCGCGCGCGAACTGGGCATCAGCGAGGGAACCGTCAAGATCCATCTCGCCGCGATCTTCCGTGCGCTTCACGTGCGCAACCGGCTCGAGGCCCTTGTCGCGGCGCAGCACCTGGGCGACTGAACAGACGCCCATTCGTCATCGGCCCGGCGTAAGCTGGGCGGAACAACGCGGGGCAGGCGCGATGCGGGCAGGCGTGGAGATCGCTGCGACACGGCGGAAACGCGGATGGCTCGCCGCCGTGCTGGCGTGCGCCCTGTGCGTCCTGCCAGCCATCGCGAGCCCACCGGGCGACATCGACCCCCATGCCCCGCTGACCTTCGGCATCCTTCCCATCGGCGGCCCCGCCGAGTCGCTGGAAGCATGGCGGCCCATGCTGGACGACCTTCGCAAGGCGATCGCCCGGCCCGTCCGCGCGGTATCCGTCACCACCTACGAAGGCATCGCCCAGGCGATCGCCGAACAGCGCGTCGACATCGCCTTCCTTTCCGGCAGGCTGGCCCTGGACGCCGTGTCCCGGCAGAACATGCAGGTGATCGGGCGACTCACCCGGGGCGATGGCTCGAAGGGATATTACGCGGTGCTGCTGGTCGCTTCCGACTCGCGCCTGCGCACGCTGGACGAGCTCTTCATGCGTCCGGGCAAGTGGCGCTTCGCGCGCGGCGAGGCCTTGTCGGTATCGGGTTACCTCGTGCCGGAGACACAGCTGTTCGCCCCGCGCGGGATAGACTCGGACACCTTCTTCGCCAGCGTGCACATCGACAACCACCAGAACAACGCGCTGGCGGTGGTCAACGGCGAAGTCGACGTGGCCACCAACAACACGGCCGACCTCGAACGTTTCCAGCAGCACTTCCCCGACCAGTACGCGCGTTTGCGCATCCTCTGGAAGTCGTCGCTGATCCCGCACGCGGTGATCGTCATCCGCAACGACCTGCCCGCGGCCCTGCGGGAAAAGGTGGCGAGGTTCATCACCGGCTATGGCAAGGGAAAGGATACCGTGCGCGAGGAAGCCAACCTCAAGCTCATCCATGACATCAGCGGTTTCGCCCCCGCCGACGACGCGGACCTGGTTCCTTTTGCCGATATCGAGTACGCGCTGGAGAAGCGCCGTGCCACCACGGCCCAGTGGGTGAGCGAGGCAGCACGTGCCGCGCGCTTCCGAAAGATCCAGGCCGACCACGACCTGCTCGTCGCGCGCTTGCGCGGCAAGTGATAGGCCGAACGGCCTAGGCCGGCTGGTTTAGCTCCCCTTGTCTATCGCGCGACGAACGCGCGTTTCATAGATTCGTCATGAGACCCCGCGCAACAAGGCCGCTCCATGACTGCGTCGCCGCACCCGTATGGCAGGCCCGCGCCACTGCGACGGCAGCTGATCCTCAAGGGATTGCTGCCGATGACACTTATCGCCCTGGCGCTGACCGTGAGCCTCGGCGTGCTGCACCTCCGCGCCACGAGTGTCGAGAGCTACGCCGTGGCGCGCATCCAGGCGGTACGCATCGCCGCGTCGGTCGGCCCACTGGCCAGCGAGGACGCGACACGCGACGCGCTGGCACGTGCCCTCTCGCGGAGCGCTCCCACCCAGCAGGCCGTGCTCCATCGCCAGGGCGACGACGACCTCGTCGTCGACAGCGGCCGCCGCGTCGGCTCGGGACGCCCGCTGCGCGTATGGACCAGCACCTCGCAGGGTGAGCTCGAGACGGTGTCGGATGCCACCGTATTGCATGAGCGGCGTTTAGCCGGCGTGCTGATGACCCTGTTGCTGTGCGTTGGCGTGTTGGCCGTCTTCCTCGTGACGCGGCGCGCGCTGGAACGGGACGTGGTGGTTCCGGTCGAGCGGGTGCGCGGACGCATCGACCAGTTCCTGCATCCCCGTGGCACGCAGGCCGCGACGCCCGGCGACGATGCGTTGCGTGCGATCGACGGCCTGCTCGATGAACTCGTGGGTTTACGTGCCCGCCACGACAAAGCCATGGCGGACGCGTTGCGCCAGCGCCTGCAGGACATCGCCCGGCACACCCACTTCGTGGAGCAGATCGGCGATCACTTCCGCCAGCCCTTGCAGGCGCTGGCCTTGTTCGTGGCGGGCATGCAGCCGGGCGAGGACCTGCGCCAGCGGGCCGTGCTCGGGCAGATGCGCAGCAGCCTCATGCGGCTCAACGAACTGCTGGACGGGCTGCTGGAGATGGCACGCTTCGACGCCGGCGCGATCGAGCCTGCGTCGACGGATCTGATCGCCTCCGACCTCTTCGTACGCGAGCGCGCCGCCATCGAGGTGGATGCGACACGACTGGGTGTCGACGTGCGCTGGCGCGGTGGTCGGCTGCCACTGCGCACCGACCCGGTCCTGTTCGGCGACGTGCTGCACCGGCTGGTCGGCAACGCCGTGCTGAGCACGCCGAACGGCCGGGTCCTGGTCGCGATGCGCCGTCGCGGCAGCACGATCCGCCTCGAAGTGCGCGACAACGGCATGGGCCTGGAGCCGACGCTCCAGGCGCGTGTCTTCGAGGAATTCACGCGATTGCCGGGGCACCCCGGCTACGGCCTCGCCCTGGCTGTCGCCCGGCGCATCGTGGACACGCTGGGCGGCCGAATCGGCGTGCGGTCCAGCCCGGGCCGCGGCACCCTCTTCTGGGTGGAACTGGACGGCGCCGCGGCGGGCCCGGCCGCACAGACGTTCGCCTTGCTGGGACGCCACGCGGCGCACTGAGCGCCTGCCGGCGCTGTCGTCGGAGAGGCAACCAGCGTATCGTTGCGCGAGCACTGGGACCCTTTCGAGGAACGCGGGCGTGACGAGCATCAACTGGTCGGACACGGCGCCCTTCGTGGCGTTCCTCGGCGTGTTCGCCGGCGCGATCGGCCTGCCGGTACCCGCCATGCCGACCCTGATCGTGGTCGGCAGCACGCTGGTCGCCGCGCGCGATCCGCTGCTGATCATCGCCACCTTCCTCGGCGCCCTGGCAGGCGCCTTCCTCGGCGATGCCGCCTGGTTCCTGACCGGCCGCCGTTTCGGTTACCGCGTGCTCGACGGCCTCTGCCGCATCTCCCTCTCGCCCGATACCTGCGTCCGCCGCGCCAGCGGCTTCTTCGAGAAGCGCGGCGTGAAGTTGCTGCTGGTCTCGCGCTTCATTCCCGGCCTGTCGCTGGTGGCCATTCCGATCGCCGGGGCTGGCGACACGCGCTTCGTCCGCTTCACGGTGTACGACCTGCTCGGCGCGGCGCTGTGGGTGTCGGTGGGCCTGTCGGCCGGCATGCTGTTCTACCGCCAGATCGACGCCGTGTTGGCGGCATTGCGGCAGTTCGGCCTGGGCCTGGCGACCGTCGCCGTCATCGGCCTGCTGTTGTGGATCGGTTTCCGCTACCTGCGCCGCGCGCTGCTGCTTTCGCGCCTGCGCAAGAGCCGCATCAGCGTCGACGAGCTCTCGATCTTGCTCGCGAACGAACCCGGCGCCCTGATCGTCGACGTCCGCTCGGCGATGAGCCGCCGCGACGATCCCTACGTGATCCCCGGTTCGCGCCTGTTCGACCTCGCCACCGCCGACCAGGAACTGGCGACGCTGCCCCGGCACAGCGCGGTGGTCATCTACTGCTCGTGCCCGAATGAAGTGTCCGCGGCGAGGGTGGCGGAGCGGCTGAGCAAGCTGGGCTTCTCGAACGTCCGCCCCCTCACCGGCGGCCTGGGCGCCTGGCGCGAGGCCGGCCGGGATGTCGAGGCCATCGTGCTCACGACCTGAACCGGCCGCGCCTTCGGGTTGTGCCACCCGGGCCCGCACCGTAAACTTGCCGGTTCCCGCGTGTGGGTCGTTAGCTCAGTTGGTAGAGCAGCGGACTTTTAATCCGTAGGTCGCCGGTTCGAATCCGGCACGACCCACCATTCGCCCATGCTCAACGACGCGCAAAGCGTCATTCACTGACGACGATTGGGCTTTTTTCTCAAGTCCTGGCACGGTTCATTAGGGTAGCCTCCCTCCATCACCGAAGATCGAGGGACACGATGATGAACATACGCACCGATACAGACGACCTACCGGCCATCGCCTTGGAACACGGCGGCCGTTCGGTGCGAGACATGCTGTACATGCTCTCGGAACGCATGAGGCATCTTTCAACGAAATCGGAAGTACGCGAGTTGGCCTGCCGGGTCGCCGTACTCGAAGAGCGCATGGCGCACACGGCCACGAAGGCGTGGGTGCTCGGTGGAGCCCTGGCCGTGCTGGTCGCCATGATGGGCGGTTTCTGGTGGATCGTGCAGCAGTACCTCTCGCCCCTGCTACGCGCAGCGGGCTGAAAGAAAGGCTTACGCGTAATGCGTGGGATCCGGCACGCCGGCCTTCGCGAAACCCTCGGCGCGCAGGCGGCAGGCATCGCAATGTCCACAGGCACGGCCTTCGGCATCGGCCTGGTAACAGCTCACGGTGGCGGAGAAATCCACGCCCAGGCGCATGCCTTCGCGCACGATGTCGCCCTTGCCCATCTGCATCAAGGGCGCATGGATGCGTATCCCCGCGCCTTCCACGCCGGCCTTGGTGGCGACATTGGCGAGCGACTGGAACGCCTCGATGAACGCGGGGCGGCAATCGGGATAGCCCGAGTAATCCACCGCGTTGACACCACAGAAGATGTCGTTCGATCCCAGCACCTCGGCCCAACCAAGTGCGATCGACAGCATGATCGTGTTGCGCGCCGGCACATAGGTGACCGGAATGCCTTCGCCACCATCCTCCGGCACGTCGATGTCCGCCGTGAGGGCGGAGCCACCGATGCTGCGCAGATCGACATGCACGGTCTTGTGCACCACCGCACCGAGCATCTTCGCGACGCGTTCGGATGCTTCCAACTCGGAGCTATGACGTTGGCCGTAGGCGACACTCAGCGCATACACCTCGAAACCCTGCTCGCGCGCCATGGCGATCGTAACGGCCGAGTCCATGCCGCCGGAAACGAGGATGACGGCCTTGCGGGAAGCGTTCGAAGCGTTCATGACATTACCTGGAAGTTCAGTGGCCCGCGGCATCGTTCCAGAGCAGCTTGTGCAACTGCAACTGGAAACGCACCGGCAGGCGTTCGGCGAGGATCCACTCGGCGAGTTCGCGCGGCTCGACCTTCGACCACACGGGTGAGAACAGGACCATCGCCTTGCGATCGAGCGCGTGCTCGCGCACGACGTCGCGCGCCCACTCGAAATCGGCACGGCTGGCGATAACGAACTTCACCTGGTCGTGGGCAAGCAGGTGGTCGAGGTTCGACCAGAGGTTTCGCGCGCTTTCGCCCGAATCCGGCGCCTTGAGGTCCATGACCTTGCGCACGCGGGGATCGACCTGGGACACGTCGAGCGCGCCGGACGTTTCCAGGGAGACCTCGTAACCCGCGTCGCAGAGCTTGCGCAACAGGATCAGGCAGCGCTTCTGCGCCAGTGGTTCGCCGCCGGTCACGCAGACATGGTGCGCGCCATGGCAGGCGACCTCGGCGAGGATGGCATCGATGTCATGCCACTGGCCGCCGTGGAACGAGTACTCGGTATCGCACCAGACACAGCGCAAGGGACAGCCGGTGAGGCGTACGAAGACCGTCGGCCAGCCAATGGCGTCGGCCTCGCCCTGCACGGAGTGGAAGATCTCGGTGATCCGCAGGCGCTCCGCGACGGGCGCGGCCGGCGGGGCGTCCGCCGGAGTTGCGGTGCTACCGTTCATGGGATCAGTTGGCCGTCTGGCGCTGCAGGCGGCGCAGGCGTTCCTGTGCGAGGCCGGCGGCCTTGGTGCCCGGATACTTGGCTGAGACCTGCTTCAGCGTGGCGATCGCGGCGTCCTGCTGCTTCAGCTCGATCTGGCAGTAACCGACCTTGAGCAGGCCATCGGAGACCTTGTCGCTCTGCGGATACTGCTTGACCAGGCGCTGGAAGGCCTCGATGGCCACCGGGTAGTTCATGGTCACGTAGTACGACTCGCCCAGCCAGTAGTAGGCGTTCGGAGCGAGCGGGCTATCCGGATACTTCACGAGGAAGTCGCGGAAACCGCGCGAAGCGGTGACGTAGTCGCCGGCGCGCAACGACTTGAAGGCGGCGTCGTAAGCGGCCTGCTGGTCGCTGCTGGGCGGCTGGCCCTGCGGCGCGGCGGAAGCGCCAGGGGCCGCTGCCGCGGCCTGCGTGGCTTGCGCGGCGGCCGGTGCGATCGCCGCCGAAGCGGGCGCGGAGGGCGTGGTAGCCGAGGCGGCGGGCTGCTGGCCCTGCGGCGCCCCACCTTTTTCGAGACGACCCAGCCGCGAATCGAGGTCCGCGTACTGTGCCTTCTGGGATTCCTGGAGTTGCTGGTTCTGGTGTTGCAGTTCCTCGATCTGGCCTTGCAGCTGGGACAGCTGTTGCTGCAGATCGTTGACCTGGTTCACCAGGGAGACCGTACCGGCCTGCCCCTGCGACTGCTGCTCGAGCCGCGACACGCGGTCGGCGAGGCTGAGGCGGGTGTCCTGGGCGATGGCTGGAACGGCAAAAAGCGTGGCGGACGCAATCGCGCCCGCCACGCCAAGCCTGGCCATGGTGCTGGTAGCCAGAGTCTTCTTCATTACTTACTTCGCGGTGTAGACGATCTCGACGCGACGGTTCTTGGCCCAGCAGTCTTCGTTGTGCTCGCGGCAGGTCGGCTTTTCCTTGCCGTAGCTGGTCACGTTGACCTGGCCAGCCGAACCGCCAGCGGCCTGGAGGGCGCTGGAGACGGCATTGCCACGGCGCTCGCCGAGGCCCAGGTTGTACTCACGCGTACCGCGCTCGTCGGTGTTGCCCTCGAGGGTCATGGCCGACTGCGGACGGTCCTGCAGGTACTTGGCGTGGCAGGCGATGATCTGCTGGAACTCCGGCTTGACGTCGTTCTTGTCGAAGTCGAAGTACACGACGCGCTGACGCAGGCAAGCGTCGGTGTCGAGATCGGACGGCTGGTACTTGCCGTCGCTGGTGGGAGCCGTGCTGGTGGCGACCGGCTGCTGTTCCGGCATCGGAGCCGGCTTGGTGTTCTTCTTGGAGCAGGCGGCCGCGCCCACGCACAGCAGGGCAGCCAGGGTGACGGTAACGGTCTTATTCATGGGACGTTCCTTCAACAGTTGAGTTCCGACAGTCGGTTTTCGGTTTCGGGACAGGCACCGCCGGTTGTCCGGCTGTTTTTCTACTTACATCTACGTCGACGGGGCGCTGTCCCGCACCCGGCGTCTTCGTTCCGGCGACCGCGCGAGGCGGCCACCGGTAAACCTTCCGTCCGCAGAAAAGGTGCGGCAAGGCCGCACCCTTCCCTGGACGTTGCCAATGTCGCCGCCCGCGAGGGCGCGCCATCAGCGCTGTCGATAGGGTCCCCAGGACGGTTCGCGCACGTCACCGTCCGAGAGGACGAGGCGCTGGCGCACCAGACCGTCTGCCGAAACCGCATACAGGACGCCGCGAGTACCTTGCGACGCCGCATAGAGCAGCATGCTGGCGTTGGGCGCGAAGCTGGGCGAATCGTCCACGTTACCCGGGGAAACGAAACGCACCTGCCCACCCAGGCTACGGTCCATGATGGCGATACGATACACGTTCCCGTTGCCCTGCACCATCGCAATCTGCTTGCCGTCGTAGCTCACCGAGGCACTGGCGTTGAAGCCGCCCTGGAAGGTGACGCGCTGGGCGGCACCGCCCGAAGCGGACATCTGGTAGAGCTGCGGCTTGCCCGAGCGGTCGGAGGTGAAAATGATGCTCTGGCCGTCGGGGGTGAAGGTCGGCTCGGTATCGATGGCGAAGTTGTTCGTCACGCGGGTTTCGGTACGGCTGGCGACATCGATGACGAAGATCTCCGGGTTGCCTACGTAGGACAGGCTGACCGCCAGCTTGCTGCCGTCCGGCGACCAGGCCGGGGCGCTGTTGATGCCGCGCGGGTGCGAGGCGATCAGGCTACGCGATCCGGTGGAGATGTTTTGCACATACACGGCCGAATTACCGCTCTCGAACGAGACATAGGCGATCTTGCTGCCGTCCGGCGACCAGGCGGGGGAAAGCAGCGACTCGCGCGAACGGGCCACGACCTGCGGGTTGTAGCCATCGGAGTCGGCCACGATCAGCGAGTAGGTGGTGTTGTTGCCGGTACCGACCGCGGTGATGTACGCGATGCGCGTCCAGAAGGCGCCACGGACACCGGTGACCTTTTCGTAGATCTGGTCGGCGATCTGGTGGGCGACGCCGCGAAGGTCACCCGCCGGAGCGGTGAAGGACTGGGCCAGCAGGCTCTGCTGCTTGTTGACGTCCCACAGCTCGTATTCGACCTTGAGCATGCCGCCGCCGGCGTCGTTGATCCGGCCGATGGTCAGGAAATCCTGCTTGAGCAGGCGCCAGGTCGCGAACTTGATGTCCGAACCCTGCGACGGGGTCTCGACGATGTCGGCCTTGTCCAGCGAGCGGAATTTGCCGGACCGGTTGAAGTCGGCCCGGATGACGTCGGCCACGTCCGTCGGCAACGGCGCACCCCCCGCCTGGGCGAAGGGGACGACCGCGATGGGCGTCGCCGTCTTCAGGCCGCCGACGATGTCCACGTTGAGCGACTGGGCGGCGGCCGGACCGACCACGAAGGCGGTGAGCGCGACCAGGAGGATGGCGAGGCGGGAAAGCGTTCTGCGCATGGGCGGATTCATTGCGACCTGGGAATGGGGGACGGCGGCGAAATGTTAACGCGAAGGTCACTTGCTGCGTGACCGGATTCTGAACCTGTCTCTTATACACATCT
>NZ_JBPGXU010000085.1:0-17122 GCF_056755675.1 Luteibacter sp. KNZ12-1A
AGATGTGTATAAGAGACAGGCTCCCACCGAAGCTTTTTTGTCGCGGCTTTGCAGGTACCGGTCTCGGTGCCGCGACGAACCTTTTTCACACGAACGTAAGAAAAGGGCTTGCAAGAATCCGGCCACATCCATATACTTGCTGACTCTGATGCGGGGTGGAGCAGTCTGGCAGCTCGTCGGGCTCATAACCCGAAGGTCGTAGGTTCGAATCCTACCCCCGCTACCAGTTTTCCAAAGGCGCGAACTCCGGTTCGCGCCTTTTCTTTTGCTTGTTCGTCTAGGTATTCCGACACTTATTCCGCCGGCTTTTCGCGATTACGTTTCACACCAAGTCACCAAAGGAGCAAGGCATGAGAGCGATAGGAAACGTGTTGTGGTTCGTGATGGGCGGGTTCGTCATGGGTCTGGGGTGGTGGTTGGCGGGACTTCTCTGTTTCCTGACCATTGTCGGTATTCCGTGGGGGCGCGCTTGTTTCGTGATCGGCCAGTTCGCCTTCCTGCCGTTCGGCCGGGAAGCGATCAGCCGCCGTGAACTGTCGGGACGCGGCGACATCGGTACGAGCGGCCTCGGCACGGTCGGCAATATCGTCTGGTTCGTCTTCGCCGGCATCTGGCTGGCCATCGGGCATGTGTGCTCGGCGATCGCCTGCTTCGTGACGATCATCGGCATTCCCTTCGGCATCCAGCACCTCAAGCTGGCCGGCGTCGCGCTCGCGCCGATCGGCAAGACCATCGTCAGCAAGGAAGTGGCGGAAGCCTCGCGCCGGATGGGCGCGGAAGCGGCCGTGCTGAAGGCCCGCGGGGCGATCTGATTTCAGCCGGGTTCGAGGGCTTCGCTGCCCGAGACGTAGCGGTTACGTCCGGAACTCTTCGCGGCATACAGGGCCTGGTCCGCTTCGCGTACCAGGTTCTGCACACCCGGCGGCAGCCCCGTCGCCACCCCGATGCTGACCGTCACCCGGCCGTCGACGCCATGTGCGTGTTCTAGTTGGGCTTCGTAGATGGCGCGATTCATTCGCCGTGCGACGACCTGCGCTCCGAGCCCGTCGGCACCTGGCAACAAGGCGACGAATTCCTCGCCACCGTAACGGGCGATGAAGTCCGTCGGACGCCGTAACGTACCGGCAAGCAGGCGCGCCACGGCGCGGAGCGCCACATCCCCTTCGGGATGACCACGCGTGTCGTTGAACGTCTTGAACAGATCCACGTCGATCATCAGCACGCTCATTGGCTTGCCTTCTCGTGCTGCTTCCTTCGTGCGCTCGGCGAAGGCCTGATCGAAGGCGCGGCGGTTGGGGATGCCGGTCAATTCGTCCAGTAGCGATACGCGTTCCACCGCGGCCAGGGCATCGGACAACATATCGCGTGTGCGCGCAAACCAGAATTGCGTCTGCGTCACGCGAACGACATAGGCAAGCATTGCCAGCGCAAGCACCACGCGGCCGAACGTTCCCTGTGTCTCGCTGATGCCGAGGCTCAGCGCGAAGATCGCCGCAAGCAGCAGGCCCGGAGCGAGGCTGCCCGACAACTGGCGCGCCCAGCGGTGTCGTGTCGGTTCGAAGGGGCGGCTATGGCGCTGCGCATGCAACAGGCAGATGAGCGCCATGAAGGGGATGGTGGGCAACACGTCCGCCAGTTGCTGGAAGATGGGAAGGTTGGGATGGAGTTCGTCGTGGTTATGGACGCCGGCGGCGAGCGCATAGAGACCCAGGAAGACCGTGGTCAGCCTGAAGAAGCGGTGTTCCCGCTCTTCCGTGGCCGTCAGGCTGCGTATGACGAAGGTGATGAACAGGAAGACGTTCTCCACGTCGAAGGCGATGACGACCCAGACCATGTCTTCGTTCTTGAGGAAACCGTTGGCGTCGCGCAGGTCACGCACACCCAGATAGCAGAGGATGACCAGCAGGACGAGCAACGAGCCGTCGACGATCCGCCGTGAGAGCATCGAGGGTTCGTCGCGGGTCGAGACGGCGGCATAGAGCAAGGGCACGCCGTAACTGACGAACAGTACGTACGTGGATATCAGGTTTTCTTCGGCTCCCGAGCGGGCGATGGCATAAGCCATGCCCGCGAACCAGCAGGCCAGGCCCAGGGCCAGGCAAACCATGGTACGACGCTCATAGGTGGGAACACGCAGGCAGGCGAGTGCGGCCAGGCATGCCGCGCCCGATGCGAACAGCATGAGGTAGTAGGCCAGCTCCGGCAGGTCGCGTCCGGCGAGTGACGGGACGATGACCTGCGCGGCGGGCAGCGCCAGGCAGGCTACCGCATAACCAAGGTAACGCCTCGTCTTCCCCATGCCGCGCTCCCTCCCCCGAAAGCCATGCGTGCCGGAGTCATCCTGCCACGCTTGAAGTGCGGCCGCTATGTCATTCCGGTCACTTTGCGGCGCTGCCGAAGACGGGGTCCTTGAGCCCCGCGATCGCATGCGTGCCACCGGGTTGCATTTCGAGGACGACGATATCGTTGCGTCCTTCGTGCAACCACGACGGCGGCACGTAGAGCGTCCGTTGCGGCCCGATGTTCCAGAAACGCCCGAGGTGATGTCCGTTCACCCAGGCGTTGCCCTTGTTCCAGCCACGCATGTCGAGGAAGGTGCCCGCGACCTTGCTTACGTCGAAGCTGCCGTGCCAGAACGCCGGGCCCTGCGATGGCGCAGCTGCCTTGAACGTCAGGCCCGAGAGGTCGTCGAGGGGCAGGGGATAGACGGTCCAGTTCGTGAGGTCGTTCCCGGCCACCTGCACCGACAAGGTGATGCCCTTGTTGTCCTCTTCCATGCCGGTGCCGATGTTGATCCGGCCCATGTTCTCCACGACGAGGTCGAGGGTATCGCCCGTCTTCAGGTCCACGGGCAATTCATGTTCGAGCTTGCGCCGGTCGAGGGTGCCGGTGGGACGGCCATCGACCAGGATCGTCGCGTAGTCGTGCACGTCGTTGACGTCGAGCTTGCCCTTGGCGTCGGCGTCGAGCTTCTTGCGATAGAGGATCAGTCCATAGTCCTGGCCATAGGTTTCCATGCCGTGCGGCGTCAGGCTCGTTTGTGGCTTCGAGAGCACGGGCAAGGCATCGAGGAGTGCTACTGACTCGCTCAGCTCGAAGCGCGGGATGACGATGGTCGGCGACGACGCAGGTACCTTGGGCAACGACTCGCCCTTGGGCAGGTGGGCGGCGATGACCTTGCGCAATGCCTGGTATTTCGGCGTGATCCGGCCGGCTTCGTCGATGGGCGAATCGTAGTCGTAGCTGGTGGTGACCGGCAGGTACTTGCCGTCCTCGTTGTTCGCGCCGTTCATCCAGCCGAAGTTCGTGCCGCCGTCGACCATGTAGAGGTTGAACGAAATGCCGCGATCGAGCATCCAGCCGACGGCACCGGCCACTTCGTCGGCCGTGCGCGTGTTGTGCGGCTCGCTCCAGCGGTCGTACCAGCCGCTCCAGTACTCGCCGGCCATCCTCGGCATGCCTTGCATGAGTGGTTCCGAACGATGGAAGGCGCGTTCCGTTTTCGCCGCGTCGCCGGTGAAATTGATCACCGACAGCATCCCCGGCAAGGTGCCCCGCGCCATCCATGTGGGCCCCGGGCCGTTCGACATGAACAGCGGCAGGTCGAAGCCGGCATCGACCATCTGCCGGCGGATCGCTTCCATGTAGTCGCGATCGTTACCGACGTAACCGTATTCGTTCTCCACCTGCATCATGAGGATGGGGCCGCCGCGCGTGCTCATCAGCGGCGTGAGCTCTTGCCCGAGGCGCTTGAACCACGCCGCGCTCGCCTGCAGGAAGCGCGGGTCCAGGGAGCGCACGCGCAGGCCCGGTGTTCGCAGCAACCCGGCGGGGAATCCACCGAACTCCCATTCCGCGCATACGAACGGACCGGGACGCACGATCACGTTGAGCCCTTCCTCCTGCGCGGTACGCACGAAGGCGGCGATATCGTTGTCGCCGCTGAAGTCGAACTTGCCCGGCTCCGGTTCGCTGGCGTTCCAGAACGCATAGGTGGTGATGGTGTTCAGACCCATCGCTCGCGCCTTGCGCAGGCGGTCGCGCCATTCGGTGTGGGGAATGCGCGGGTAGTGCATCTCGCCGGAGCGGATGACGTAGGGCTTGCCATCCAGCAGGAAGTGGTCGCCCTCGATGGCGAAATGCGGTGGCGTGGCGGCCAGGGCGGAAGAGGACAGGGCCGCCGAAGCGACGAGGCAGGTCGAGAGGAACAGGCTCAGACGCTTCACGGAGGGCCTCCATCATGGGAATCGCCCGACGTTACACAGCACGTCGCTCGCGCGGCAAGCGACCGGGTCACATTCCCGGTGCCCTTCAAGGCCTGGCGGTCTCCAGCACCTTCAGGCGCTCCCGTGCATGTGCATTGGCGGGATCGAGCGCGAGTGAGCGCCGGTAGTTCTCGATCGCTTTCGAGGAGTCGCCCGCCGTCTCGTAGCCTTCGGCGAGGCTGTCCCACGCGTTCCAGCTCTTTGGCCACCGGTCCACGTTGTACTGGAACACCTCGATCGCCTGCGCGGTCTTCTTCGCCTTGAGCAGGGAGTAAGCCCAATCGTTCACCTTGCCTTCGCCGAGGTGCAACTCCGGGTGCTTCTGGCGGACCGATGCGACGGTGCCGGCGAAGTCGTGGAAGTCCGACTTTGCCAGGGCGCTTTCCAAGGCGGTCTGTGCGGCTGGTTTGCCGAGCATGTCGAGGCGGGCCTGTTCCGCCAGTACCTGCAGTTCGCTTTGCGCGCTTCCCGGACGATTGGCCAGCAGGACCACGCCGTAAGCCTCGTCGGGATAGATCTCCATGTAGCTCGAAAAACCGAAGGTGCCGCCGGAAGCGCGCAGGCGGCGCTTGCCGTCGATGGTCTTGTCCACCTTCCAGTTGTACGCGACGGCTTCGCCTTCGGGATCGCCCCAGGCCACGCGCTGGCTGAGCGCGATGGCGGGGTCGGTGCCATTCAACTCGGCGAGGATGAAGCGCGCCATGTCCTGTGTGCTGTAGCGCAAGCCACCCGCGCTGGTGACATAGGGGGCGTCGAGCGGTGGAAGGGCACGGTGTTCCGCGTCGTAACCGACCGCCAGGCTTTCGTCGCGCGCATGGCCCACGCCCCGGCCCATGCCGAAGGGCTTCTCGATATGGCGGTCGAGCAACACCTCGTAACTGGCCCCGAAGGCTTTCTCCACCGCCACGGCCAGGAGGATCGAGGCGAGGTTGGAATGCCTGGGCATCGTGCCCGGTCGTGCGGAAAGCCGGGCGGTCGTCAGGTCCGCGAACATGCGCGTCCGGTCGTACCTGGCCAGGGCCTCCGTCGCGACGAACGGCACGCGATCGGGCGATGCGTCGGCGACGAGCTGGCCCATGTCCGGGAGATTGTCCGGAAGCGCCGATGTGGTGTCGGCGAGGTCGACGAGGCGGATCGGCGTGCCCTGGTAGACCAGGTTGGGGTAGGGGCCGGGAAGATAGCGGCGCAGGTCGTCGTCCGGCTTCGCGCGGCGCTGGATCACGGCCTGTGCCAGCAGGAGCGAGGTGAAGACCTTGGTGATCGATCCGATCTCGTAGACCGTCCTCTCTGTAGGCGAGGCAGCCTTTCCCGGCACCAGCGCGCCGAAGTTGTAATAGCGCACCTTGCCATGATCGACGACGGCGATGGAAAGGGCGTCGGTCTTTCCGGCGTCGACGAAGGCCTCGCCCAGCCGTCCATAGGCGCGATCCATGGCCGCCGGATCGATCGGTGGAGTGGACCGCGCGTCGGCGGCTCCGCAGACGACGAGCAGGGACAGCGAGGCGAGCAGCGGCAGGCGCGGCATGGGGCTTCCCTTGGCGATGGCGGTAGGACCATTTGCGGCGGATCGGCGTGTCCACGCAATGTCCCATTGGTCATGTCGATGGGCGATGCGAGGTTTGCTCCTCGTCCTGAATTCTCACGACCCTTGTCACACGGTATGTCACCGTGTGACCCGTGAGTTCAACGGAGAAGGCGATGATGGGTACCAGGGAAGGCGAGGAGTTGGTGAAGGCTTTCTGCCTCGACGTGGCCTGCGCGGCGCCCATGGAGCGGATCGACAGGGTGCGCCGCGGTATCGCGCCGGTATGGGTGAAGCGCCTGGCCAGGGCCATGCGTATCGCGGACGAGCACCTCGTGCTGTATCTCGGCCTGGATCGCCGGGCGATGGCGAGGCGGGTGGCCGGGGGTGAGCGCCTGGATCCGCACGACTCCGAAGCCATCGTGGCGACGGCGAAACTTCTCGGCGATACGTTCCTGGCGCTGACCGCTGGTGGCCAGACCGTGCAGTACGTTCACATCGCCCGGCAGCTCGGCATGTGGTTGCGCACGCCGACGCCGGACCTGGATCACCAGGCACCCATCCAATACCTGGATGTGACCGAGGGGCGTGAGCTGGTCGCCCGCTTGTGGGTCGGACGCTACACCTCCGGGGGCGATGGCAGGTCCGCCGATCCTTCGGCCTGATGCCCTTTACGCAATAACTTGCGAATGGCTTCGCCCGGGCGGGTAGTCCGTTACGCCTGCGTCGGGCATGCCGCGGTCTCCATTTCTCATCCGATTCTGCGGGGCACGTCACGGACAGGGCTTTCCGGCATGCCCCACAGCCACCGGGAAAGCCTGACGAAAGCTTCCCACCTCCATTGCTCGACCCTGCAGGGGGAGCAACGGGCGGGACGGTGGGGGAATTCGCGATTTCCTGCGATGCACGCAGCAGGGGTCCGTCTGACCGGCGGGGAAGATGCCGCTTAGCCATAACGCCAGCAGTGTCAGGGCTTCCGCCTTGGCGGAAGCAATCTACGGGCTAATGGAAGGATCAATCATGAAGATCGATGCATTTGCTTCAGGGATCACGCGCAAGACGGTACTGACGATGGCGATCGCGCTGGCGATGCCGTCCCTTTCCGCGCATGCGGAGGATGCGTGGGTATCCACGCACACGAGGGCGGCGATGCTACCCGTGGCGGCGACGCAGGCGGCCGCCACCGGCTACGCGCTCAACATGACCGGCTCCCCGCATATCGACGGCGCGGCGGTGACGGCGATGGCGGCGGACCAGCCACTGCACGTTACCGTCAGCCTCAAGCTGCGCAATCCCGACCAGTTGCAGGCTTTCCTGGCCGGCGTCACCACGCCGGGCAATCCGCTGTACGGCAAGTTCCTCACGCCGGACCAATTCAAGGCGCGTTTCGCGCCGACCCAGGCGCAGGTCGACGCGGTCGTCGCGCACCTGCGGCAGGCCGGTTTCACGAATATCGACGTGGCGCCCAACAACCTGCTGGTCTCCGCCGATGGCACCGCGGGTACGGCGACCAATGGCTTCCATACATCGATCAAGCGCTTCAACGCGAACGGACACGAGTTCTTCGCCAACGACACGCCCGCGCTGGTTCCGGCCGCGCTCGGCGATTCGGTCGATGCCGTGCTGGGCCTGCAGAACGTGTCGGTGAAACACACGCTGCACCACGTGTACAAGCCCGAGAACGTGACCGTGCCCGGACCGGCGTCGAGCACGCTGGCCACCGCGGCCGTCACTTCACACAACCCGCAGGACTTCGCCGCCATCTACGGTGGCTCCAGCGTGCCGGCGGCGACCAACACCGCCGTGGGCATCATCACCTGGGGTTCGATCACGCAGACCGTCGCCGATCTCAACAGCTTCACGTCCAGAGCCGGCCTCGCCACGGTGAACTCCACCATCACGAAGGTCGGCAGCGGCACGTTCGCCAACGATCCCGACTCCAATGGCGAATGGTCGCTCGACAGCCAGGACATCGTCGGCATCGCCGGTGGCGTCAAGCAGCTGATCTTCTACACCTCGGCGAACGGCGATTCGAGTTCCAGCGGCATCACGAACGCGGGCATCACCGCGACGTTCAACCGTGCCGTGACCGACAACATCGCGAAGCTGATCAACGTCTCGCTCGGCGAGGACGAGACGGCCGCGGAGCAATCGGGTACGCAGGCCGCCGACGACGCCATCTTCCAGCAGGCCGTGGCCCAGGGGCAGACGTTCTCGGTGGCGTCCGGCGATGCGGGCGTATACCAGTGGTCGTCCGACCCCGTGTCGGGTTCCCCGGGCTACGTGGCCAATTCCGCGGGCACGGTGAAAATCGACCTCACCCATTACTCGGTGAGCGAGCCGGCCAGTTCGCCCTATGTGATCCAGGTGGGCGGAACGCAGCTGTCCACCAGCGGCACGACGTGGAGCGGCGAAACGGTGTGGAACGAAGGCCTGTCCGCCATCGCACCGAGCCAGGGCGACAACAACCAGCGCCTGTGGGCGACGGGCGGTGGCACCAGCCTGTTCGAGACGGCGCCGTCGTGGCAGTCCTCGGTCACCAGCTCGACCAAACGCGTCGGTCCCGACGTGTCGTTCGACGCCGCCTCGTCCTCCGGTGCGTTGATCGTCGTGAACGGCACGACGGAACAGGTGGGTGGCACGAGCCTCGCCTCGCCCTTGTTCGTGGGTGCGTTCGCGCGCATCGAATCGGTGGCGAACAACGCCATCGGCTTCCCGGCCTCGAAGTTCTACCAGGCCTTCCCGACGCAGACGTCGTTGTTGCACGACGTGACCTCCGGTAACAATGGCTACCAGAGCCATGGCTACACCGCGGCCACCGGTTTCGACGAGGCGACCGGCTTCGGCAGTTTCGACATCGGCAAGCTGAACACCTATGCCCAGGCGAACTGGGTGAGCGGTGGGGGCACGACGCCGCCGCCCACCAACGTGTTGCAGAACGGCGTGGCGGTGACGGGCCTGGCGGCGGCGCAGAACGGCAAGCTCAACTACACCGTGGCGATCCCTTCGGGCGCGACCAACCTGAAGATCGCGATCTCGGGCGGCACAGGCGATGCCGACCTGTACGTGAAGTTCGGCTCGGCGCCTACCACGTCGAGCTACGACTGCCGCCCGTACATCACGGGCAACACGGAAAGCTGCTCGTTCTCCTCGCCGCAAACCGGCACGTACTACGTGATGCTCAACGGCTATACCGCGTTCTCCGGCGTGACCTTGAAGGCGACGTGGACGAACTGATCGACGCATAGGCAACACGGTGGAGGAAGGCGCCCGCTTGGAAGAGCGGGCGCCTTTTTTGTGCGAGCTCCCACCAGGGCTTTCCCGTGCCCATGGCGTGAAATGTCCGGTCCGCGTCCTGGCGCGGCCTGTCGGTCGGGCTCGGCGAAGCGGAAACTGGCGTTCTCTTCCTGAAGGAAAACCGCCATGTCCCTTGCCGATACCGTCTTGATCGTCATCGACGCCCAGGAGTCCTTTCGCCATCGCCCCTACTGGCGCGATGAGGACGTGGCTGCTTATATTGAGCGGCAGCAGGCCCTGGTCGATGGGGCGAAGCGGAGCGGGATTCCCGTCGTGCAGATATTCCATGTGGAAGAAAACGGGGTGTTTTCCGAAGCGTCGGGTTTCGTCACCACCCTGGCGCCGCTCCGTGTCGAGGCGGACGTCACGTTCCGCAAGCGCCGCCATAGTGCGCTGGTGGGTTCGGGCCTCGATGTCTGGCTGACGATGCACGGTACCCGGCGGCTGATCGTTTCCGGTATTCGTACCGAACAGTGTTGCGAGACCACCACGCGCCACGCCTCCGATCTCGGCTACGACGTCGATTATGTGGGCGAAGCGACGCTCACGTTTCCGATGGCCGACGTGGAGGGACGCGAGTGGAGCGCGGCCGAAATCCGGGCTCGTACGGAACTGGTGCTCGCCGGCCGTTTCGCGCGGATCGCCACGGTCGAGGAGGCGCTGGCGGGGATGCCGCGCGTAGCCGCCTGATGCCAGGACCCTCGCCACGCCAGATACCGGTCTACGTGGTGGTTCCGCCGCGGGTGTTGCTGTTGGATGTCGCGGGACCGATCGAGGTATTGCGCAGGGCGAACCTGGAACAGGAAACCGTTCGCTTCGACATCACCTATGTCGGTCCCGCGCGCACCGCAGGCAGTTCGATCGGCCTGGATGTCACAGGTATCGTGGCCTTGCCTGCACGTATCGCGGAAGGCGCGCTCGTCGTGGTTCCCGGCGCGGCGGATGTTCCGCTCGGCACCGTCCGGACGACGGCCGCGCAGGACGATGCGAGTGAAGCGTCGATTGTCGCGTGGCTGCGCAAGGTGGTGAAGCCCGGCATGCGCGTGGTTTCGATCTGCTCGGGCGCCTTGCTCGTGGCCCGCGCGGGCCTGCTCGACGGCTACGAGTGCACGACGCACCACGGTTGCACCGCACAGCTGACGCATGCCGCACCGTCCGCCCGCGTGCGGGAAAACCGCCTGTACGTCGAGGATGGCGAACGCCTCACCAGCGCGGGGATCACCGCGGGCGTCGACCTGATGCTGCACCTGGTGGCCACCCTGGCCGGGCCGCCCGTGGCGCTCGCTGTCGCGCGTTTCCTGGTGGTCTACCTGCGCAGGGCCGGTGGCGATCCTCAACTCTCTCCGTGGCTGGAAGGGCGTAATCACATGCATGCCGCGGTCCATCGCGCGCAAGATGCGGTAGCGGCCGATCCGGCGCGCGATTGGTCCGTGGGATCGTTGGCGTCGGTCGCCGCGTCGAGTCCACGGAACCTGTCGCGCCTGTTCAACGAGCACACGGGCATGAGCGTCACCGACTACGTGAACCGCATGCGCGTCGCCCTCGCTCGGGAGTTGCTCACGGGGTCGCGCCTGGATATCGAGGCCGTGGCGGAAAGGGCCGGGTTCGGCTCGTCGCGCCAGTTGCGTCGCGCATGGGCACGCATGAACGACCTGCCGCCGAGCCGGATGCGCGAGGTCGAGGTATAAAATGCGTTCATGAGCCGCACCCTGCTTGCGTTGATGGTTCCGGAAGCCGAACCCCTGGTCGGCGATTTGCGCGCGCGACTGGACCCTGCGGCACAGCGGGGGCTGGGTGCCCATATCACGCTCGTTTACCCATTCGTCGACAGCGACACCATCGACGAAATGGCGATGGAACGATTGCGCGATGTCGCGCGGGCCCATGCCCCGCTGTCGTTCCGCCTGGACTCGGTGCGGACGTTTCCCTCGACCGTCTGGTTGAAGCCATCGCCCGGGGACGCCATCGTGGCGCTTGCGGCCGCACTGGAGGCGGCGTTTCCCCAACGGCCACGCGATGGCAGGGCGTTCCCCGATTACGTGCCGCACCTATCGGTGGCCAGGAACGTTCGCGGCGATCGTGCCGTCATCGTGACGACCTTGGAAGACCGGTTGCACGCGAGCGGTCCGATTCCATGCGTCTGCCGTGGCGTCCACGTCATGCGGCGCACCTCTGATGCATGGCACAGCCTGGCGTCTGTTCCCCTCGGGACATCCTGACCGCGTTCCGGTCAGGCCATTTCCACGCGGTTGCGGCCGGCGTTCTTCGCACGATAAAGCGCTTCGTCCGCCGCCTGGATCAACTGGTGCACCAGCGTATCGCTGGAGGCGCACACGCCCACGCTGGTGGTGAAGGCGATGCTGGCATCGGAATATGGCGCGGGCGCCTCGGCCACGCGCATCCGTAGCGCCTCGGCGAGGCCGGCGGCGTCGCGAGGGTCCATGCCGGGAACCAGCAACAGGAATTCCTCGCCGCCGTAGCGGGAGAAGAGCGAGTGCGCGGGCAGGCCACCCGAGCGGATCACCTCGGCGAAATGCTTCAGCACCGCGTCGCCGCCGGCGTGACCCCAGTGATCGTTGATGGCCTTGAAGTTATCCAGGTCGAAGAGCAGCGCGGCGTTCGGATAGCCGCGGCCCGATGCCAGTTGTCGGTTGGATTCCCTGAGCAAGGCCGAGCGGTTCAACAGGCCGGTCAGGCCATCCACCTCCGCCGCATGCCTGAGGTCGTGGACCAGCCGCTGGGCCAGCATCAAGGTGAACCCGGTGCTGAGCAGGAAGGTGCAGAGGATGCCGAACAGGTAATTCGAGGTGGTCAGCACGGTCGCCAGGAGGACGTGCGATTCCATCTCCGGGTGCAACGAAACCGCGCCCCGCGCGAGATAGAAGAAAGTGTCGATGACGAAGATCATCGCGGTGAAGGCGGCGCTGGTGCGCAATTCGCGCGGCGCACGGAAGAGCAGCAGCCAGATCATCCACGCGTCCCATACGATGCTCTTGGCACCGAATACCGCCGCTTCCACCGCCTGCGGTGGAGGCGCCAGGAGGAAGCCGACCTGGATGGCCAGGAAAAGGATGATGACGAGCGCTGGCCAGCGCCAGCGCAGCGGCTGCCCGATATGGACGGCTATGCCAAGCACCATCGCGCCATTGGCCAGGGCGATCGGGACACTTCCGACGATGGCGGACAGGAAGGTCGACTTCTCGTCGTAACCCTCGGCGAGGCCCGCCGCGGTGAGCAACCAGAAAGCCGCCGCCCAGATGTGCAGTGCGAGCATCCCGCGCAGCACCAGGCTGAGCAGGGTGAAACTCAACGCGATGGTCACGCCCACCGCCAGGCCGATGACGCCCAGCGTGTGGACGTCCAGCCCCGATACGCCGTCCATTCCCCGATCCCCCGTTCGCCCCCGGGGCCATTCTAGGCCCAGATGGGCTAAAGGCGGCCGTCGCCGAAAAGGCGGCGATGAGCGCCATGGTCGTACCAGTGGGTGACGGCGGCGGGGACCAGCGACCGCATGTCGATCCCGGCCGCTTCGAACATGGCCCAGGTGTCCAGCAAGGCCTGGCCGAGACGCGTGGCACCCGGATCGTCCGGGGCATTGTGACGGGCCCAGTCGAGCGTCTCGACGATGCGCAGCGACCAGTCGTGG
This sequence comes from Luteibacter sp. KNZ12-1A, assembly GCF_056755675.1. Taxonomy (NCBI): domain Bacteria; kingdom Pseudomonadati; phylum Pseudomonadota; class Gammaproteobacteria; order Lysobacterales; family Rhodanobacteraceae; genus Luteibacter; species Luteibacter sp. KNZ12-1A. Next base: position 12,731 of record NZ_JBPGXU010000085.1, read on the forward strand.
AGCAGGTCCGCGCGGGTCATGAGATGGGCGTGGAGCCAGGGCCGCAGGCCGTCCTGCAACACCAGGCCTTCCTCCACCGCGATGCGCCGTAGCAGGCCGGTCACCTCGGGGTGAGCGCCCCGATACCATTCCGTATGCCCGCCCGCCGTGGCCGGCACCACCAGCGGGGCCATGGCGTGATAGTCCGTGAAGGCGCCGATCAGGCGGCGCTCGATCCGCCGGGCCACGGCGACACGCTCGGCATCCACCAGCAAGCCCCGGTCGAGGTCGAAGAACTCGAAGAAGCGCCGGTGCAGGGTGCTGAACCGGGTGAACGGGTCGCGCGAGAAGCCCAGCTTGAGCAGGTCCTCGTCCCGGCACGGCACCACGTAGACGTAGGCGCGGCCTCGGGAGGCGAATCGGGGGTAGGGCGCTTCGTCGGTCATATCGAGAAGGTATGGCTTCGGCGCACGCAGAGGAACGGGCCGAACCGGCATATTCATCGAGCAGGGTGAGATATGTTCGCTTATCGACATTCGATAAGCGATATGCCATGATCATTTCGTTCGTAGGCAAGGATGCGGCTTTGCTCTTCGCGGGATACCGCGTCCGCCGATTCGTGGCTATTGAAGCAGTGATTCGACGAAAGCTCGCCCAATTGCATGCCGCGACTACCTTGGATTTCTTACGGGCTCCCCCAGGGAACCGTCTGGAGGCTCTGCGAGGTAATCGCGACGGGCAGTTCAGCATCCGGATCAACGACCAGTTCCGGATCTGTTTTCGTTGGCGTGACGGCGACGTGAGCGATGTCGAGATCGTCGACTACCATTGAGGTGAATGCCATGACGAAGAAGCTCCCGCCTGTCCATCCCGGCGAGGTGTTGAGGGAGGAGTACATGTTGCCCCTGGGCCTGTCCAGCAACGCGCTCGCGCTCGCCATCGGCGTGACCGCCGCACGCGTAAACGAGATCGCCAAGGGACGCCGCGGCATCACCGCCGATACCGCGCTAAGGCTGGCCCGCTATTTCGGGACGGATGCCCGCAGCTGGATGAACCTGCAACAGAATTACGAACTGGAGTGTGCGGAGCGGGACCTTGGTGAGGCCTTGTCCGCCATCCGGCCACGGGCGGCATGACGGGGCCCCGGGGCCCGGTTGTGAATGCGCCGGCCAACTTGCATGAACGGACAAAAATGCGATAGAATTCGTGAATCTTAAGTGGCGTTGACGGCGGTTTCGACCTTTCGTCGAGCGACGCTTCAAGGAACTTTCTTTTTACAAGAAAGCCTCCTCGTGAGGCTTTTTTGTTGGGCGCAAGGAGGCTCCCTGCGACACACTGTGAGCGCCGTCAGGGCATCGCGGGGGGCGCTGGAGGAAAGTGTCGGGATACATCGGCGACGAAAGGAATGGGCCGTTCGCGCCCTTTTTTTGTTTCTGGCGACCGGAAAAACCGCAAAAACCGCAGGTAACGTGGATACCAACGCACTTTCACAGCGATTCTCGGACATCGTGGCCGATCTCGGTCTCGAGGTCCTCGGCATCGAATTCATCCCGTCCGGCGGGCAGAGCACCCTGCGCGTCTATCTCGACGTGCCCGGTGGCGAGCGCGAGGTCACGGTGGAGGACTGCGAGGCCGCGAGCCGCGAGTTCTCGGCCTTCCTGGACGTTGAAGATCCGATCCCCGGCAACTATGTACTGGAGGTCTCCTCCCCTGGCATCGACCGCCCCCTGTTCACGGCCGGGCAGTTCGCCCGCGTGGCCGGCCAGGAGGTCAAGGTGCTGCTGAAGGCCCCGATCGAGGGGCGCCGGCGACTCAAGGGCAACGTCGTTGAAGTGAACGGCGAGCAGATTGTGGTCGAGGGCGAGGCCGGCAGATTCGAATTCGAGCATGCGGACGTCGAAAGCGCCCGCGTGGTTCCCGACTGGGTGGCCCTCGGCTATGCGCCGCAGCCGAAGCCCACGCCGGGCGGAAAGAAACCCAAATAACGAAACGACGGGATGCCGCGGGGCATCCTTACGGGAGTAGCGGCAATGAGCAAAGAACTTTTGCTGGTAGTTGACGCGGTCGCCAACGAAAAGGGCGTACCGCGCGAAGTCATTTTCGAAGCCATGGAAGCGGCGCTGGCCTCGGCTGCCAAGAAGCGCTACCCCGATGAGGATCCCGACATCCGCGTCGAGATCGATCGCAACACGGGCGACTACGAGACCTTCCGTCGCTGGGAGATCATCGCGGACGACGGCGAGATGGAGGACCCGTCCTTCCAGATCCGCCTGATGGACGCGCAGGATGAAGCGGGCGAGGACGAAGTGGCCGAGGTCGGTGGCTGGATCGAGCACCAGATCGAGAACGCCGAGTTCGGGCGCATCGCGGCCCAGGCGGCCAAGCAGGTGATCGTGCAGCGCGTCCGCGAGGCCGAGCGCCAGCAGGTGGTCGACGCCTTCGCCGATCGCGTGGGCGAGCTGGTGACGGGTATCGTCAAGCGCGTCGAGCGCGGCAACGTCTACCTCGACCTGGGTAGCAACGCCGAGGCGTTCATCCCGCGTGACAAGACCATTCCCCGTGAATCGGCCCGCGTGGGCGACCGCGTGCGCGGTTACCTCTATGAAGTGAAGTCGGAAATCCGTGGTCCGCAGCTGTTCGTTTCGCGCAGCGCGCCGGAATTCATGATCGAACTGTTCAAGCTCGAAGTGCCGGAAGTCGGCCAGGGCCTGGTGGAAATCAAGGGTTGCGCCCGCGATCCGGGCGATCGCGCCAAGATCGCCGTCGTGGCGCACGACAGCCGCACCGATCCCATCGGTGCCTGCATCGGCATGCGTGGTTCACGCGTGCAGGCCGTGTCGAACGAGCTCAACGGCGAGCGCGTCGACATCATCCTGTGGCACGAGAACCAGGCCCAGTACGTCATCAACGCGATGGCGCCGGCCGAAGTGCAGTCGATCATCATGGATGAAGAGAAGCATTCGATGGACATCGCCGTCGCCGAGGACAAGCTGTCCCAGGCGATCGGCCGCGGCGGCCAGAACGTGCGTCTCGCCAGCAAGCTCACCGGCTGGCAGCTCAACGTGATGACGCAGGACCAGGTCACCGCCAAGAGCGAGGCCGAGCAGGCCGCCGCCCTGGCGCTGTTCCAGGACAAGTTGGAAGTGGACGAGGAAATCGCCAGCATCCTGGTGCAGGAAGGCTTCTCGTCCGTGGAAGAAATCGCCTACGTGCCGAGCGCCGAGCTGCTGGCGGTCGAAGGCTTCGACGAGGACATCGTCGAGGAACTTCGCGCCCGTGCCCGCGACGCCCTGCTGACCGAGGCGCTCGCCGCCGAGGAAGGCGTGGAGGAAAACGCTCCGTCCGAGGAACTGCTCGGGATGGACGGCATGGACGAAGCGACCGCCTTCGCGCTGGCGGATCGTGGTGTGAAGACGCTCGACGACCTGGGCGACCTCGCCGTCGACGAGCTCATCGATATCGAAGGCATGACCGAGGAGCGCGCATCGCAGCTGATCATGGCTGCGCGCGCCCCGATGATCGCCCGCCTGGAGAAAGGTGGCTGAGCGCGAGACCGGAAGCGTCCTGGACGGGCGCCTCGAGGGAGGCCATGAGGTCTCCCGCCATGGATGGAGGCAGCCGTACGGGTCATCGTCGGCACGTAGGGTTACGCGCGGGAACGGCGGAGAATAAATAACGATGTCGGACGTCACAATCAAACAACTCGCCCAGCAACTGGGTTTGCCGGTCGACAAGCTGCTTGGGCAGCTTGGCGAAGCCGGAATGAAATTCTCCGATGCGGAGCAAGTCATCAGCAGCACTGAAAAGTTCAAGCTGCTCGGCTTCCTGCGTCGCACGCATGGCAAGAACGACGCCGCTCCCGAAGCGGACGAGTCGGCGCCGCGCCAGATCACGCTCAAGCGCCGCACCGTTGGCGAGCTGAAAGTGAACTCCGGCACGGGCCGGGGCGCTGGCGCCGCCAAGACGGTCAACGTCGAGGTCCGCACCAAGCGCACGTACGTCAAGCGCAGCGCGATCGCGGAAGATGCCGCGCACGAGCCGGAGCGCGAGGAAGCCGCGCGCAAGTTGGCCGAGTCGCACGCCCAGCGCGAGCACGAGGAATCGGCCCGCCGCGAGGAAGCCGAGCGCCGTGAACAGGCCGAGGCGGCCCGTCGCGAAGCCGAGGCCGAAGCGCGCCGCCAGGAAGAGGCCGCCGCGGAAGCGCGTCGCCACGCCGAGGCCGAACAGGCCGCGGCGGAACGTGCACGCGCCGAGCAGGCACAGGCTCCCGCGGACGCTCCGGTGGCGGCGGTCGAGGCATCCGCACCGGCAGCCGCCGCGTCCGGCAACGACGATGGCGTGACCCACCAGACGGGCAAGCTCGATACGCGCTCGCTCGGCATGATCCTGCCGCGTATCCACGAGCCGCGTAAG
>NZ_JBPGXU010000086.1:0-17018 GCF_056755675.1 Luteibacter sp. KNZ12-1A
CCCCCCCCCCCCCCCCACCGCTCCTTGCAACAAGCGGTTATCTAGTTACCGCCGGGTGACTTACGGCTCGAAGCGAACGCCATACACCACGGAACTGTCCGCCTCACCCGCGACGACTGCGGCCGTGCGCTGGTATGCGGACGCATAGACGAGGATCGCCTGGTTGTCGGTGACCGTTTCCTGCACCGCTCCCTGGTTGTTGCCGTCGATATCGATCGGGTTGTCCAGCTTGTCGAAGAGACGGATCTGAACGCCGGTGGCGCCGCCCGACACGATGAGGGCGCCCGTGTTCGGATCGACCGTGGTACCGGGCTCGAACGCTGCCCATACCTTCGTGCCATTCGTGCAGCTGGTTTCTCCGTCTTTACCGACATAGATACGGAACCCGGTCTTGCCGGCGACGTCGCCCACGTTGGCAAAGTTGCCTGCGCTCACGCCCTGCATCTGCACGGTGAAATCGGGTCCATTACCCGGGTCGCCACCGCTGATCGAGCAGGTCACGTTGGTGATCGAGCCGTCGAACGTGATCGTGCCACCATCGACCGCGAAAGCGGACGGGGCCGCCAGGCCCGCGATAAGCAGGGCGGAAGTCATAACCTTGAGGTTCATCCAATTAACCTTTCTTTTCTTGAGTTCTGAGCAACGACTCCCTCGGAGCCGTCGGCCTGGGGAGACACGGGGTCATCCCCGCGCATCACGCAGCCGAGCTCGACAAACGCGAGCGCTAAGGAAAGTGTGTAGGAACGCGCTGAGGATCCATATGGAAAAATCCTCAAAAATTCGTGTTTGTTTCCGAACTTCGACGAGGCTCACGCCTTGGCGAGACGGGCTCAGTTCTCATGACGAAGGCCCCCGGCTCATGCTATGGCAGTGACAGACCGCGGTCCTCGCGAGCTATTGACCGATCTTGCGCAGTGGCTTCCCGCTCATCAGGTTCCTCTCGATCTGCTCGAGCGTCACGTTCTTCGTTTCAGGTACCAGCCAGAACGTGATGCCGATGAACAACGCGTTGAGCGCCGCATAAAGCCAGAAGGTCTGCGCGTTGCCGATGCCACTCAGGAGGGTGAGAAACGTCGCCCCCACGATCATGTTGGTCACCCAGTTGGTGAAGGTAGAGCAGGCGATGCCGAAGTCGCGGCCTTTCAGCGGTTGTACCTCGGAGCACAGCGTCCAGATGAGCGGACCCGCCGACATCGCGAAGCCCACGATGAAAAGAAGCAGCATCGCCACGGTGAAGTACTGCTCGCCGCGCGAGTTCACGCCGAGGCCGAGCATCGTGCCGACGATGCCCAGTCCGATGGCCATGATCGTGAAACCCGCGTAGAGGATAGGCTTCCGGCCGAGGCGGTCGACGAAGGCGAATGCGATCAGGGTGGCGAGCACGTTCGTGAGGCCCACCACGGCGGTGAACCACATCTGGGCCTGCGTGTCGTAACCCATGTCCTTGAATATGCGCGGCGCGTAGTACATCACCACGTTCATGCCAGTGAATTGCTGCATCGCCTGCAACAACACGCCAAGTCCGACGGAGCGGCGGAAGTTCGGGTTCTCCTTGAACATGCTGAAGCCATGCTGCCGCGTCTTCAACTGCTCGTCGATGTCTTCCATCTCTTTCCTGACGACGGCCTCGTCGCCGCGCAGCTTCACGAGAACGGTTTCCGCGTCCTCACGCCGGCCACGCATCAACAGCCAGCGGGGACTGTCGGGCAGATAGAACAGGCCGAGCAGGAAGAGCACGCCCGGCGCGGCGATGATGCCGAGCATCCAGCGCCAGTTGCCGGTCGAACTGAAGGCGGTATCGGAGAGGAAGGCCAGCAGGATGCCCGTGGTGATCATCAACTGGTAGGTGGAGATCATCGCGCCACGGATCTTTTCCGGCGCGACCTCGGCCAGGTAGAGCGGCGCGGTGAACGTCGCCACGCCGATCGCCAGGCCAAGGACGAAGCGTGCCACGATGAGGATCGTTGCCGATCCCGCCACCGCACAGAACAAGGACCCGGCGATGAACAGCACGCCGGCGAGGATCAGGGATCGCTTCCGCCCCAGCACGGCGGACATCCATCCGGCGCCAAGCGCACCGACGGCCGCACCGGCCATCATGGCGCTGACGATCCATTCGATGGTCCGGTCGGACACCTTGAAGTCGGACTGGATGAACTGGGTGGCACCGGAGATCACGCCGATATCGAGGCCGAACATCAGGCCCGCCAACGCGGCAAGTACGCATGTCGTGACGATGGCCGCCTTGGGATGGGTGGCCTGTGTCCGATGGGCTGCGACGTCCATGGGAACCGTTCCTTCTATGGATGACATGCCCGGCATTTAAGGCCTAGGCATGTATCTGTCCCGTGTGCGGCGCGTCTACGGCTATTCGAGCGCGCCCACGTCCAACCCGCGTGAATCCGTGCGGCCCTGGTCATCCACCACGCGAACGAGGAAGCGGCCCGTGCGTTCCGGTGCCCACATCAGAACCTGGCCACTGGGCACGCTGCCGAGATAGGCGTCGTCGACGAACCAGTAGAGCATGCGCGTACCGGCGTCGGTCGTGGCGGAGAAGGCGACGCGCTCGCTGCCTAGCCGGGACACGCGAATCTGGTACGTGCTGCCTTTCAGGGGCGATGTGATCTTCGGTGGATCGCCCGCCGGCTGGCCGCCGCCCTGACAATCCGGCAAGGCCGGCGGCGTCCTTCGCGGCATGCCAGCCTGGGCGAAGACGCGAGCAAGGTCGGATGGCCAGTACTCGTAGACCTCCGTGCGCGTCGTGCCGGGATCGTAGGGAGGACATGCCGGCTTGCCCGTCGCCGTATCGATCACCACGGGGCGATGCACGTTGCTCACCTTGATCGGTGACTTGCCGGGAATGAACCAGGTGCTGCCAACCTGCGGGCACCACGCGTTCGGCAGGTCACCGCTCGCAAGGCAAACCGGCACACGGCGGAGGTTCGGCGGATTGCGCCGGATCGGCTCGGCCAGTCCCGGGCGTTCGGCACGCAGCGCGTCGGCGATGCGGAAGAACAACGGTGCCGCGGCATCCACGCCGACGAAGGCCGGGTTTCCCGCCCCATCGAAGTTGCCGATCCACACGACAAGCACGTAGGGACCGAAGCTGCCGGCGGTCCACGCGTCGCGAAAACTCCACGAGGTGCCGGTTTTCCAGTAAATCGGAAGACGCGAGGGTTGCGCGGCCACCGCGTCGTCGGGACGCGGATTCTGCCTGAGCATGTCCATGACCATGAAGCTCGCCTCCTCGCTGAGGAGGCGCGTACCGCCGCTCTTCGGTTGCGCGGCGAGCAGGCGCAGCGGCCGCAGTTCACCCCGGTTGGCCAGCATCGCGTAGAGGCTGGAAAGCTCCTGCATCGTCACTTCACCGCCACCCAGCACGAGGGCCAGCCCGTAGTGCTGTTCGGTGGCCATGCGCGAGACACCGGCGTCCCGAAGGAACTGGTAGAGATTGGGATTGGCGAGTTTGGCCGCCACCTGCACCGCCGGGATGTTGCGACTCCTGACCAGCGCCTGGGTCGCCGTCACCGGACCCAGGAAATGGCCGTCGAAGTTCTCCGGCGTATACGGACCGAAGGCGGAAGGCACATCGCGCAGCACGGTCTCCGGATGGAGCACGCCCTGGTCGAAACCCAGTGCATAGATGAAGGGTTTCAGCGTGGAACCGGGGGAGCGTTTCGCCAACGTGCCGTTGACCTGGCCCTGGATCGACGCATCGAAATAGTCGGCGGACCCGACCATCGCCTTGACGCCCATGTCGCGCGTGTCGACCAGGATCGCAGCCGCGTTCCGGATACCGCGATCGCCGCTGCGCTCGACGTATTGGCGCACCTGGCGCTCCAGGCTGTGCTGAAGGCCGAGGTCGAGCGTCGTCGCGACGCGCATGTCGCTGCCGCCGTCCAGCCGGCGTTCGGCAAGCACCTGCTCCACGAAGTGCGGCGCTTCGAACGGCAGCTGCGACAGCGGACGCAGGCGGAGAGGAAGATCGAACAGTGGCCGCACGCTAGCGTCGTCGGGGTGCTTCACGACCCAACGCGAGAACAGACGGTCGCGCGATAGCTTGAGGCCCTTGCCGATCACGGCGCCGCCGTCGACATGGCCCGGAAGCCCCCGCGACGGCTCCTGCGGAATGACGGCCAGGGTGAGTGCCTCGGGCAGGCTCAGCCGCGCGGGCGCCTTGCCGAAGTAGGCGAGGCTGGCCGCGCCGACGCCTTCGACGTTGCGGCCGTATGGCGCGGCGTTGAGGTATGCCTCGAGGATATCGTGCTTGGAATACAGCAACTCCAGTTGTACCGCACGGACCACCTGCACCAGTTTCCCGCCCGGGGTGCGCGTGTCCAGGCGCCACATCAGCCTGGCGAGCTGCATCGTGATCGTGGACCCGCCCTGTGCATTTCCACGCCGCACGTAGGTCATCCACGCGCCGCGCATGAGGCCCCAGGCACTGACCCCGGGATGCCAGCGGAACCAGCGGTCCTCGTGCAGGAGGACGGCGTCGACGAGCGCCGGTGAAACATCCTCCAGCGGCACCCACAACCGGTACCGCTGGTCGCTCGCCAATGTCAGCCGCAGCAGCCGGCCGCCGGTGTCGTACACGGCCGTGGACGAGGGAAACCACGCGCGTAGATCCTCGTGCGGCCACAGGCGCAGCCCGACCGGCACGACCAGGAGCAGCAGCAACGCCACGAGGGCGTTGTGCCACTTGACGCGATGGAAGCGGAAAGCCCCAACCTTTATGGCTTCCGCTCCACCGTCATCGCGCCGCCACCAGGAGCGCGTGCCTGCACGCCGCGGTCATAGAGCGATTCGACCAGGGCCGGGGGTATGACGAACTTGCCTGCGTTGGTCGCCTTGATCCGGTAGACGAACTCCTGCACGTCACGGCTGGCGTAACCGTAGACGACCACGCGATCTTCGCGGACATCGGCGTACTCGGGTTTCCAGGTGGATTCCGGGTTGCCGATCGGCGAGCGCCATGCCGGCGCCTCGTCGCCCTCGCCAACACCCTCGCCCTGGACGGGTTCGTCCCCTTCGGTCCCCTCCTCCGCCGGCGCCGTCTCGTCGGAAGAAGCCGTTGACGCCTCCGACGGTGCCGCCGTGTCGAGCACGGGCTCGAATCCGCCGGGCAGCAGGTCGACGATCGCGACGTTGTCGACGCCTTCGTCCTTCGTCGCGCGGATGCGCAAGTGCACGTCGATCTCGTCGCCGGTACTCACGCTGTCCACCGGCTTGCCCTTGGTGTCCGTATAACCGCGGGTGATCTCCAGGCCATCCTTGCGCGTATCGCTGGCCGGCTTGCGGTCGAAGCCGGTCTGCGCCACGCCGTACCAACCGGTGGAGTCCGCGTCGTTGACCAGCCGGAGACGTTGCGTGCCGGCGGGCCAATGCCCATCGAGGATCGACCCCTTGGGCGCGCCGATCGACGTGACCGTACCGTTCGCCGCCACCGAACCGATCGAAAGCCCGGCAAGATCGCCCGCATCCTTCGCCCACGCGTCCAACGCGAGGATGATCATCGCCGAGGAGAGGGTGTTGTAGTGCCCGCTGCCCAAAGGACGGACCAGGTTCTCGACGGTCTCCGGGGGCAGGGCTTTCGCCAGATCGGGAAAGTGCTTCGACAGCAGGTAGAGCACCGTGGCGTCGCGAATGGGCGCATCGTAATAGTCGCCGTAGATGTACGGCTCGTCCGTGGGCTTGCGCACCAGGATCTTGCGCGGCCCGGCGATCAGGTCGCTGGCCAGGCGATCCTGGTGGAGCAGCTTGTACGAAGCCGCCAGCCACGCGGCGGCGAGGTCGTTCTTCCACTCGTTCGCATGCACTTCCTGCAGGCGGCGCTGCAGGGAAGCGAGGTCGTTCGTGGTGACATTGCCCTGCCGTGTCAGCAGGTAGATGGCGTATGCCCGCTGGCGCATCTCCACCAACGAATCGCCGCTGTCGTTGGCCGCGATCTGGCGGAGAGCCTCGTCGGCCGAGGCCAGCATGTCGCGCGGCACGGTCACGCCACGATCGCTCGCCTCGACGAGGTAATGCACGGCGTAGTCGGTGGCGAAGGTGTGCGTATCCGGCGTCGCCGTCCACAGGCCGAATCCGCCTTGGCCGTTTTGCCTCGCGCGCAAGGTATCGAACAAGGCGGCGACCGGGTCGGACGGGGGCGGCGCATCACCGGACATCCGGGCAGGCTTCACGTCGCCGAACTCGGGGCGCTGCCCGAGGATCAGGGCGGGCATCGCCGCGCTGATCACCTGTTCGGTGCAGTAGTGCGGGAAGTCCACGAGATACGCGGCAAGTCCGCGCGCCAGCACGACCGGCACGGTGGAGAAGGCCACGTCGCGCTTGGCGTACTCATCGTGCATGTCGCGCAAGCCGGTCACATCGCCACGCGAGTGCGCATCGACATGGCCAAAGGCGAGATCCGTGCGCATGGGCGATGCGGGACGCACCGACAGGTCGACGCCCTGCTTCGCGGACTTGCCGTTATAGGACGCCGTGAAGCCCAGGTTGCCCGAGCCCAGCTTGTCCGTCGCGCGCACGCGGAAAATCGCCACGCCCTCGCGCATCTCGCCAAGGTTCAACGTCCTGGTCGCGTCACCCACGATCTGCAACTGCGGGCCCAGCTTGAGGCCGACCGCGATAGGCACTTCCTTCCCGCCCAGGCCGGTCAGGTTGTTCGCCACGCCAACGCTGATTTCCGCCTCGTCGCCCGGGGCGAGCGTGGTGGGCACGTTCGGTGACAGGACGAAGTCGCCGCGGACCGTGGTGGCACCTTCGAACGTGCCGATGCGGTCCGGCGACACGCTGATCGCCATGACCCGCAGCTTGCCGTTGAAGTAGTCGGGCACCTTGTAGGCCAGGTCGCGCGAGCCGTCGATGTCGACGATGCCCGACCAGTACGCCACCGGCTTGTCCCGCTTGCGCCGGAACGGGTTCAATTGGCGGCCGATCGCGCCATCGGCATCGCCACCCGGCGCGGCCATCGCCATCAGTTTCTGGAAGTCGGGAATGATGAGATCGAGGATCTGCGAGGTGGACACTTCGAGCATGCGCTTGCGGAAGAAGTACTGCAGCGGGTCACCAAGCTTGTAACGAGCCACTTGCAGGATGCCTTCGTCCACCGCGAAGACCACGGCGCGTGTCGGATGGGGCGAGGTGACGTGGAAGGTCACGGTATCGCCTGGCTTCACCAGGGCCGGGGCCTCCACGGTGATGCCATTGCGGCGCGCGTCCATGTTCACCGAGAACGGCACCACGCCGAACGACAGCGGACTCATGAATATCTCGTCCGACGAAGGATCACGGACGTATTGCACGTTGATGTAGCCGTTGCCTTCGAAGTCCGCGGGCACGGTGATGTGCTGCACCGTGCTCGTGGTGTCGGCGTGGAACCAGGTGTGTGCGTAGACCTTGTCGCGCTCGATGGTGATGAGGCCGCTACCGGCATAGGGAGCGCGAATGGCGATGTCCACCGCCTCGCCCTGCGCGTAGTCGGTCTTGGACAACGTGAGCTGCAGTTCAGCGTTGCGTTCCAACGACCGGGAGACATTGCCCTCGCCGGCGACCGACCACGCCACGCGATTGACTTCCTTGCCGCTGGCATCCTTCACCACCAGGGCGAAATTGCCCGGCTTGTTCGTCGGCAGCGCCACGTCGATCCCGGCCGTGGGGATGACCAAGGGGGTTTCCGACAACGTCGATTCGCGCGCCTTCGATTCATACTTGAAGACGCCCGAATCCTGCTTCGTGAGCACGGAAACGTAACGCGTCTCCACGATCGCCTGCTTCAGCCCTGGCAGGTCCATGCGCTTCGCAGTCGGGTCGATCGCCACGAGGTTGACGCTTCGCTTCGCATCGCGGCTCACGTAGTCGAGGTTGTCGACGGATTTATACCCGACGAGCCAGTCGTTCGAGGACACCATGCCCTGCGTGGCCGCGGCGACACTGCGCCCGCCTTCCGCTTCATGGGCCTTGGCGAGGAAGTACAGTTGATAGGTGGCGTCGGCGTACTTGGACAGGTCCAGCGCGAATTCGGCGTGGCCCTTGTCGTCGGTCTTCACGTCGGCCAGCTTCTCCTCGAAACCTTCCTTCGCCCGGCGCACGTCGTAGAAGTGGTAGTCCTTGTAGCTCGGGAACGAGGGAAACGCCGGGCGCAGGGTAAGCGAGCCCTCGACACGACGATCCGCGGCGGGTGTGCCGAACAGGTTCCGCACGTCGACCAGCGCCTTCAGCTGCGCGGGTTTGACCCAGCCCTCGGCCACCGCCGTGGAAAGTGCCGCCGAGACCTTCATCCGGTCCGGCTGGAATTCCTTCACCTGGACGGTGGTGCTGCCGATCTGCGAGTACGGCTTGCCGTCCTTGGCGATATACAGGTTCACCGTCCAGTTGCCCGTCGGCGAGGTTTCGGCCGTGGTGTGATCGAGCTCGGCGAACCCCGCGGCATCCATGGCGACCGTTTGCTGGCGCACCGTGGTCCCGCGCGGGTCCACCACCTCGGCGATCAACGGCATGCCCGCGACGCTTCGCGTCCAGCTGTTGGCACGCACGATCATTCCCACATGGAAGAGGTCGCCCGGCCGGTAGATGCCGCGATCGGAGAACAGGTATCCCGACAGCTGGCCCTGGCTGTGTGCGTTCGGCTCACCGCCGATGTCGAAGCGGGAGAAGTCCAGGGTGCGGTCATACGAGGTCACCGGCAGGAACGACAGGTCGTCCCCCTGGCGCACCACGTACATGGCCGGTGCCTTCTCTTGCGTGAAGCCCTTGAGATTGGCGAAGTGCGCGCGGCCATCCGCCCCGGTGTTCTGGGTGAACAGCGTGCTGCCGTTCTTCGCGATGACCGCCACGGAGGCGCCGCTCACCGGTGATCCGCTGCGGATGGATTGCACGAAGATATCCTGGCTACCGTCGAGCGACTTCTTGGCGATGACGCCGAGATCGGTGATGACGACGAGACGCTCGTCCTTCGGCCAATCGTAGGGAGCGGTGTCGCTGTCGTCTTCGCCAGCGGCATCGGCCACCGCGCTATCCGCATCCCCTCCCGCCTCGCGAGCCGCCGCCTCTCGTGCGGCCTTTTCACGACGTTCGCGTGCTTCCTGCTCCGCCTTGGCGTCGTAGCCGGATAGCTTGAGCAGGAAAATGCCGCGTTTGCCGGCGGCCAGGTACTGGCCCAGGTCGAAACCTTCGTAGTGCGCCTTGCCGGGTCCTTCGTCCGGGAAGGAAACCTTCTTCACGAAGCGATCCACGATGTGGTCCGGAGTGAAGCCGTACATCTCCGGTTTCGCATAGCTGCCCGAATTGAGCGACACCAGGTGCTGCAGCTGGTCAGGCAGCACGCGACCGACCTCCACGCGCATGCCCGGGATGTTGCGCGATACCACCGAGACACGGCGATCGCCGCTGAGCGAAAGCAGGGAACCATCCGCCATGAAACGAAGCAGGCGTGGATAGTCCGGAACGGTGAGCATGTCGGCCCGCGCCTTGGGCATCACGTAGCCACCGAACGAGGTCATGCCCTTGTCCACGCGCACGTAGATACGCTGGCCTGGCTGGGCGTGGTAGCGGAAGCTCTGGGTTTCCGACCAGTCGTTCTCGGTGGGCACCACCTCGGGCTTGAGTTGGGTGAAGGATCGCAGGTCGGCATCGCCCACTTGCGAGACCGAATAGTGCTTGTCGTCCCCTTCCGGCACGGCCCATACGTGCAAGCGCTTGGCCAGCTCGTTGTCGCTCACGGGGCCGCCGAAACGCATCACCACCACTTGTTCCGGCTCGAACCGCTCGTTATCCACCAGCGTGGCCGAGACCTCGTCCAGTTTCAGGCTGTACTGGCCGGGCACGCGCACCGACGTCGCCAGTTCCTCCTGCGTTCCGTCCCCACCACGGCTGCTGCGCACGCCATCGTCCAGCTTGACGCCCACGGCACCATCGTCCCGGGGCAGCTGCAGCGGCTGCGAATGCACGAAGGCGTTAAGACGGCGCTCGTCGTAGGTGACACTGAACTTCAAGGCGGACCCGCGCTTCTCCTCGCCATTGCGCAGGTCCAGCGACAGGCGCTTCTCGAACTGCGCCGCATCCACGGGATAATTGAAGCCGAACTGGACGATCGTCTTTTTCTTCGTCGGGTCCTGCGGATCCTGATAGAACTCGCCGTTGACGACCTTCGCGGTGAAGGGCGCGGTGCTGAAGCTGAAATGGTCGTCGGCCAGCAAGACCTGCGGCGCGAACACTTTCGCCTTGTCGAAGCTCACATCGATCCTGCGGCCCACCGGCCAGTCGCCCGCCGGCACGAAACGCAGTACACGGTCGTTTTCCCATGCCCACTGGCCGGGAAGTTTCGGATCCATGGCGATGCCATCGGTCACCGGTTTGCCCAGCGATTCCAGCCGGGCCGCCGAGCCGGAGAAGGTCACGGTAAGGGGATGGATCGTCACCGGGACATGTTCGTAATCGCTGATCGCCGGCGCCGGCGCCTCGAAGCTCACCCGGTCCGGTTCCGCGGGCCTGGGCCTGTTCTGCCACCACTGCCAGCCGAACCATCCGCCGGCGACCAGCAGCAGGGTTCCGGCGATACTGCCGGTGAACTTCAGCGGATGGCTGCGGGCGACCCGGGCGGTCGCCGGCATCCAGCCGGGTGCCGACCAGGCCATGTTGCCGAAAATGGGCCTGAACAACCGGCCCAGCAACCAGAACAGGCCACGCATGAGGCGCGCGGGCAACAGGGCGATGAAACGAAGCAGATCCATGTGTCCCTTCCGATCCCATAAGATGACGGCGCAGTCGCCGCCGTGCCGCGGATACGGCAAGGCCCGTCCCCCGCATCCACGGTGAACCGGCCTTCACTTCGTATCCCCAATGACAATGCTGCACGCGAACCGTGTCGCGGCTGCGACGGAATTCTGGCACAGCGCGGGACACGATCGGGGCTTTTTGCGGGCGCTTTGCAACGATGCGACCGTTTTGCAATGGAACGATTCTGAAAATGCTTACCGATCCGATATGACGTGATCCGCCTCACGCATGCCGCGTAACGGCATGTAACGGGCACGGACATTGCGCTATGGTCGCTACATTCGCCGACAACGTGAACCTATGAACGACGACGCGACGGGTCTGATCGAGGGGGCGATCGCCACGGGCGACCACGAATTTCGTGAGTTGGCCGACTTCGCACCCGTGATGATCTGGCGATCGGGGCCGGACAAGCTCTGCGACTGGTTCAACAAGCCCTGGCTCGAATACACCGGCCGCGACATGGCCGCGGAACTGGGCAACGGCTGGGCCACGGGCGTGCATCCGGACGATCTGGAACGTTGTCTCGAAACCTATGTGGACGCGTTCGACGCGCGCAAGCCATTTTCCATGGAATATCGCCTGCGCCGGCACGACGGCCAGTACCGCTGGCTGCTCGACAATGGCGCGCCTTTCCATCGCGGTGGGGCGTTCGCGGGCTATTGGGGCAGCTGCGTGGACGTGTCCAACCATCGCGACGCCGAACGCGCCCAGCGCATCGTGATCAACGACCTGAACCATCGCATGAAGAACGTCCTCGCGGTGGTCCAGGCCATGGCGATGCAGAGTTTCACCGACGACCGTCCACTGGACATCTCGATGAGCGCCTTTGGCAGCCGCCTGCGCGCGCTGGCACGCGCGCACGACCTGCTCCTGGACCCCTCGCGCAACGACCTTACCCTGCACGGAGTGATCCAATCCGCCGTCGCCCCGCACGACCCGGGAAAGGCCCGGATCACGTTCGAGGGTCCGCCCCTCGTGCTCGACCCGGAAGCCGCCGTGGCGATGGCCATGGCTATCCACGAACTGCTGACCAACGCCACCAAGTACGGCGCGCTGTCCACGCCGTCGGGCACGGTGTCGATCGCCTGGACGTACGTGGAGACGCCGGAACCGGGCAAGGCTCGCCTGGAATGGAAGGAGCGCGGCGGTCCGGCCGTCGCCGCCCCCATGAGACGCGGATTCGGCACGCGCTTCATCGAACGGGTGCTGTCCGGCCAGTCGCGCGGCCAGGCCGCCATCCGCTTCGAGCAGGACGGTGTTCGCGCCATCTTCGAAGCCGCCGCGGGACCGCCCTGGTCCCCTCAGCCCAGGAAGAATGCCCCGGGTTGAATAAATGTCGGTCGCCCTTGTCGATAAGGCCGGGTGACAATCGACGTCTCCATGAACACCGGGAGTCCTTCCCGGTGACCAAGCAAGGAGAACGGCGATGCGTTTCATGGTGATCGTAAGGGCGACCGAGGCTTCCGAAGCCGGCCAGATGCCGAGCGAGGAAATACTCACGGCCATGGGCAACTACAACGAGGAACTGGTCCGGGCGGGCGTCATGCTCGCCGGGGAGGGCCTCCACCCCAGCAGCAAGGGCGCCCGTGTGCGTTTTTCCGGCGATCGCCGCGAGGTCGTCGACGGTCCCTTCGCGGAAACCCGCGAACTCATCGCCGGCTTCTGGCTTATCCAGGTGCGGTCGCTCGACGAGGCCATCGAGTGGGTGAAGCGCGCGCCCAACCCATTCGAAGGCGAATCCGAGATCGAGATCCGCCGCATCTTCGAGGCGGAGGATTTCGGCGCCGAGTTCACGCCGGAAGCGCGCGCGCAGGAAGAACGCCTGCGCGCCGAACTCGCCTCGCATCATTGACCCACGACAGACGGAGTTCGTCATGAAGATCCAGCCTTACCTCTTTTTCAACGGCACCTGCGAAGCGGCTTTCCGATTCTACGAGAAGGCGCTTGGCGGCAAGATCGGCGAATTGCATCGTTTCAAGGACATGCCGCCACAGGAAGGATCCGGCGACGACGGCTGCGGCGGCAAGTCGCCGGAGGCGCTCGCGGCCATGGGCGAGAAGGTCATGCACGTGAACCTTACCGTCGGCGACCAGACGATCATGGGATCGGACAACCCCGACGATTCCGGGAACGGCATCCAGGGCGTCGCCATCACGCTGGGCTTCACCGATGTGGAACAAGGCCGCAAGGTATTCGAAGCACTCTCGGAGAAGGGCGACGTGCAGATGCCGTATGGCGAGACCTTCTGGGCCAACGGTTTCGCCATGTTCAAGGATCAGTTCGGAGTGCCCTGGATGATCAACGCCGGCGACAAGCCCAGCCCGTGAGGAACCAACCATGCAATTCCTGATAATCCGCAAGGCGGACAGCGATAGTGAAGCCGGCGCGCGTCCCACGCGCGAACTCATCGAGGCGATGGGCGACTATGTGGACACGCTCGCGGCCGAAGGCCGTTTTCTCGCCGGCGAAGGCTTGAAACCCAGCCGCGAAGGGGTGCGGATCACCTTCGGGCCGGACAGGAAGGCCGTGATACAGGATGGCCCCTTCGCCGAAACGAAGGAACTGGTCGCCGGCATCAGCATCATCGAGGCCGGGTCGATGGACGAAGCCGTCGACTGGGTGAAAGGCTGGCCTGTGGAAGATGCGCACGGCGATGCCGTGGTGGATATCCGGCCGATCGGTTGCCCCGGGGGCCTGGGCGGCTTCGGCGATCCCAGCGAAGCCGATTCCCCCAAATCCCGTTACGTCGTGATGTTGAAGGCTAACGAGCGCAGCGAAACGGACTGGAATCCCGGCCCCGAGATCCTGGGCCGCATGGTGGAGGCCAACCGCGCAGGGCACGAGGCCGGATTCCTCATCGCGGGACATGGACTGTCGTCCAGCCGTCACGCCAAGCGGGTCGGCTTCAGCAAGGGCAAGCCGACGGTGTTCGACGGTCCCTTCGCGGAGATCAAGGAGATGGTCGCCGGCTTCTGGGTGCTCCGTGTCGACAGCCTCGATGAAGTCATCGCCTGGACGGAAACCTATCCGTTCCCCGACGGCGACGATGCCCGGCTGGAAATCCGCGAGCTCTACCGCATGGAAGAACTGATGCCCGTGGCGTCCTGATTGCCGCAACGCGGCTTGCCACGCATGACGGCGGATGCTGTCATGCGTGGCCATGACGAAACACGATACCCATCGCGCCATCGATGCGATCTGGAAGATCGAGTCGCCTCGCCTGATCGCCACGGTCGCGCGCATGGTGCGCGACCTCGACCTGGCCGAGGAACTGGCCCAGGACGCGCTCGTTTCCGCCCTGGAGCAGTGGCCGCGCGACGGCGTGCCGCGAAATCCCGGTGCATGGCTGACCCAGGCGGCGAAGCACCGTGCCGTGGATCGCATCCGGCGCGAGCGCATGGCCGGCCGCAAGCTCGAAGCCCTCGGCAAGGACATGGAAGGCCTGCTCGAGTCGGACGACGACCGCCTGATCGACGCACTCGACGACGACATCGGCGACGACATGCTGCGGTTGATCTTCACCGCCTGCCACCCGGCGTTGTCGATCGAGGCGCGCGTGGCGTTGACGCTTCGCTTGCTTGGCGGCCTGACCACCGACGAGATCGCACGCGCCTTCCTCGTCCCCGAGGCCACGGTCGCCCAGCGCATCGTGCGGGCCAAGCGCAGCCTGGCGGATGAAGCGGTGGCCTACGAGGTGCCTCGCGGCGATGCCCTGAAGGAACGGCTCGCTTCGGTGCTGCGCGTTATCTACCTGATCTTCAACGAGGGATACGCCGCCACCACCGGTGGCGACTGGATGCGTCCCGCGCTCTGCGATGAAGCGCAGCGGCTGGGCCGCATCCTCGCCGAACTGATGCCCGGGGAAGCGGAAGTCCATGGACTGGTCGCGCTCATGGAAATCCAGGCATCCCGCGCCGGCGCACGCACCGCGCCCGATGGACAACCCATCCTCTTGCTCGACCAGGACCGCCGTCGCTGGGACCGCCTGTTGATCGGCCGCGGCCTCGCCGCACTGGAACGCGCCGAACGCCTGGGTGGCGCGCACGGGGCCTACGCACTGCAAGCCGCCATCGCGGCCTGCCATGCACGCGCCACGCGTGCCGGCGATACCGATTGGCCGCGCATCGCGGCGTTGTACGCCGAGCTCGTCGAGGTGGTGCCTTCGCCTGTCGTTGAACTCAACCGTGCGGTGGCCGTGTCGATGTCCGAAGGACCGGACGCGGCCTTGCCCATCGTCGAGGCGCTCATCGGGGAACCCGCGCTACGCGACTATCACCTGCTGCCCAGCGTGCATGGCGACCTCCTGTTTCGCCTCGGCCGCATGGACGACGCCCGCGAAGCGTTCCTCCGCGCGGCACGCATGACGCGGAACGAACGCGAACGCGCCTTGCTCGAATCGCGGGCCCGGGCCTGCACGTCCGCGACGCCCGGTTGAGCCTGCCGACAACGGTGCGAGGACGACTACTTCGCCTGATCCGCGCTCAGTGCGTGATGTCGATCTTGACGTTGGTGCCGTCGGGCACGTCCTGCAACTGTTGCAGTACCGAACCCGTCAGTTCGAAGTGCTCCTTGGCCGGCACGGGATTCAGGTTCTCGACCGTGTACTCGCCCTCGGCGAAGACCGGCAAGGTGATATAGGTGTAGCACTCGCCATCCGCGCGGATTTTTCCCGCTTCGATCAGCGCTTCGACCAACGACGGCAGCAGCCAGTCCTCGGCGATTTCCTCGCGAAGCAGGTTGTTGAATCCCGGCACGCTCTCGGCGACGCGCTCGATTTCCGCGGTACCTGTGTTGAGCCAGAAGATGCCGCCTTCGTCCGCTTCGTAGAACATGTCGCCCAGCGCCGTGAACAGCAATGGCGTGAAGGCGTCGCCGATGCGCCAGCGCCAGGATTCGGCGAGCGCGTCGATGGCCTCCTTGTCCGGCGTGCAGATGAGGTCGTTCCAGGAGAGGGCCATGGGGGCGCCTTTTTCGATCGGGGAACCCATTTTAGGCCTTCTCCGCACGCGATGCGTCAGGCCAGCCGATAGCGCTACGCGTCCGGCGCGTCGTCCACGGCCCGGTTCACCGCGCGCACGAAGGCGGCTCGCGCCTTGGCCTGTGCCTCGTCCGTCGCCACGGGCCACGCGGCCAACTGCACGATGACGAGGTGCCGCTTCGGGTCCACGTGCAGCAACTGGCCGAAGATACCGATGCCTTCGAAGGTGCCGTCGTCGTACGTCCACCACTGATAGCCGTAGCCACGACCCTTCACGCCGATGTCGGCGTGCGAGCGTGTCGCGTCGTCGAGCCAGCCATCCGCGAGCACCGCCCTGCCGTCGGCCATGCCTCCGTCGAGCAGGAATTGGCCCAGCCGGGCGTAATCGCCCAGGGTGGCGGACACACCGGAACCGCCGGCCTCCGTACCGTCCACATCGTCCTTCAGCCAGAGCGCATCGGCGGCCATGCCATAGGGCTTCCAGATTTTCTCGGAGAGGTACGCCGCCAACGTCTTGCCGGTCGCCCGTGTGACGAGGATGCCGATCAGATCGGTCTCCCCTGTCTTGTAAGCCCAGCGTTCGCCGGACGCGAACTCCCTCGGCAACCGTGACATGTACGAGACCAGCAAGGGCACACCCGGCTGGCGAGCGCCTTCGTACATCATCGCCACATCCGAATGCGGATCGCTGTAATCCTCGTTCCAGCGCACGCCCGAGGTCATGGAAAGCAGCTGCCGGATCGTCACGTCGCGATAGGCGCCAGTGGCCAGTTCGGGGATGTACCGTGTCACCTTGTCGTCGAGGCTGTGTATCGCACCGTCGCGCAAGGCGGCGCCAACCAGGGTGGAGGTGAACGACTTGGCCACGGAGAACGATGTCCAGCGAGTGGCGGGACCGGCGCCGAGGCCGTAGCGTTCAAGGCGTACCCGTCCATCCTCGACGACCATGACACCCGCCAGATGGTGGGCGGCCATGTAACTTTCGAGTGTCGAACCATCTTCGAAGCGCGGCGACAGCGGCGCGCCCGCGGGTAACGGATGCGCCTTGCCGTGCCGCACCACGTTGTTCGCGTAGTGCGTTTCCATGGCACGGAACGCCGCTTCGCGCTGCGGCTGGTCCCAGAACAGCACGTCGGTACGGCGCGCATGTGGCGCCGCGCATCCCGCGAGGAACAACAGCGCAAGCAACAACCCCAGGCCCGGTGGGAGCCGAAACCCGAGGCCTGGTGGGAGCCGACCCTGTCTCTTATACACATCT
>NZ_JBPGXU010000087.1:0-16592 GCF_056755675.1 Luteibacter sp. KNZ12-1A
CCCCGGCAGGAGCCAAGCCATGAAATTCTTCGACGACCTGCGCAATCTCGATCGCCACAACGTCGGTGGCTGGCCGAAGTCGATCAAGCTGTTCTTCACCATCCTGGTGTTCGCGGTGGTGCTGCTCGTGGGCTGGTATTTCCAGATCAGCAACCAGCAGGACGACCTCACCAATGCCGAGGGCCAGGAAGACCGGCTGAAGACCGAGTTCTCGCAGAAGCAGGCCAAGTCGGCCAACCTCGAGGCGCTCGAACAGCAGCTGTCGGACATGCAGGACATGCTGCGCACCCTGCTGCGCCAGCTGCCCAGCAAGACGGAAATGCCGGAACTGCTGATCGACATCTCGCAGACCGCGTTGGCCGCGGGCATCGAGACGGAGCTGTTCCAGCCCGGTCCGGAAACGCCCAAGGACTTCTACGCGGAAAAGCCGATCACGCTGCGCATGATCGGTACTTACCACCAGTTCGGCACCTTCATCAGTGGCGTGGCCTCGCTTCCGCGCGTGGTCATCCTGACGCTGCACGATGTCTCGTTGAGCCCGAAGGAAGCGAAGGACGGCAAGGTGGGTTCCGGGCAACTCGTCCTCCAGGGCACGGTGAAAACCTACCGCTACCTCGACGACGACGAGACACCCAAGCCTGCGCAGACGGTGAAGGGGAAGAAGCGATGACACGAGCACACGCCATCCTTCGGCCCGTGGCCCTCGCGTTGTTCGCGGCCCTGGCGCTCGCCGGCTGCACGCGCGGCACGTCGGACCTTCGTGAGTGGGTCGATGCCGAAAAGCACAAGAAGGGCGAGCCGATCCCGCCGTTGCCGGTGATCCGCACGTTCGAGACGTTCGCCTACCAGGACCAGGGTGCCCGCGATCCATTCAGCCCGAGCACGGCGGAAATGGACACGAGTGCCGCGAATGGTCCGCGCCCGGATGAGAACCGTCCGAAGGAACCGCTGGAAATGTTCTCGCTAGACAGCCTGAAGATGGTTGGCACGGTCGGTGCCGGTGCCAAGCTGGAGGCACTCGTGAAGGACCCCGGTGGGGTGATCCATCGCGTTCACCGAAATGAGTACATGGGGCAGGCCTACGGCCGTATCACGGCCGTCGGAGAGGATCGGATCGATCTGGTCGAGCTGGTGCCGAATGGCAGCGGCGGCTGGATGGAGCGCCCGGCAAGCATCGCGGTCGGCGAAAAATAAGAACTCGGGGATGACGCACATGACGACCAAACTCAATCTGCCGGGTAGCGCGCGCCATCGGCCGCGCCGCTGGATCCTCGGCGCCGTGCTGGCCTTGTCCGGAGCTTTCGCTGGCACGGCGGCAGCCGCCAACGCCTTGCAGAACGTCACCTACGACGCGCAGCCGGGAGGCCGCATCGAGTTGACCCTCGCCTTCGCGGACGCCGCGCCGGAGCCGAAGGTCTTCACGACCAGCAACCCGCCGCGTATCGCGATCGACCTGCCGGATACGACCAACGCGTACAGCACCCGTCATCTCGACATCGGCAAGGGCGCCACGTCAGGCGTCTCGGTGGTGTCGGCCGGAGGCCGCACCCGCGTCACGATCGAATTGTTCCGCGATTCCGCCTACAAGACGCGCGTGCAGGGCAATAACCTGATCGTCACCGTGAACAACGGCCCGAGCAGTGCCACGACGACGACCGCGACCGTGTCCGACCCGACCAAGGCGCTGCCATCCAGCGCCGGCGTACCCGTGTCGAACATCGATTTCCGTCGCGGCCAGAACGGCGAGGGACGCGTGCTGGTGACGCTCGGCAGCAGCGCCTCCACGCCGGAGATGCATCGCGAAGGCGATCACGTCATCGTCAGCTTGCCCGGTTCGAGCCTGCCGCCGAAGCTCGCCCAGCGCCTCGACGTGCTCGACTTCGCGACGCCGGTGCAATCCATCGAGCCCACCTCTCGTCCGGGCGGTGCCCGCCTGGATATCCGCACCAAGGGCGAGATCGAGATCTCGGCGTACCAGAACGGCACGGAATACGCCGTCGAAGTGGCACCGAAGAAGGCCGCCGCGCCGACGGGCAAGAACGCGAAGGGTCAGGAGCCGACGTATTCGGGTTCGCGCCTGACCTTCAACTTCCAGGACATCCCGGTGCGGTCCGCCTTGCAGCTGATCGCCGACGAAGCCAAGCTCAACCTCGTCGCTTCCGACAGCGTCGGCGGCAGCGTCACCCTGCGCCTCGTCAACACCCCGTGGGACCAGGCGCTGGACGTGATCCTGCGTGCCAAGGGCCTGGACAAGCGCCGCAGCGGCAACGTCGTGTGGATCGCGCCGCAGGCGGAACTGGCCAACTACGAGCAGAGCCTCGCCGACGCCCGCCAGAAGGCCCAGGAGTCCGCGGAACTCATTTCCGACTACATCCCGATCAGCTACGGCAAGGCCGAGGACATCGCCAAGCTGCTGACCTCCGGCAGCATGCAGGGCGGCGGCGGGTCGACCGGCGGTAACACGACCCGCGGTTTCCTCTCCCCGCGCGGCAGCGTCTCCTTCGACGACCGCACGAACACCCTGCTGATCAACGACACGCCGGACAAGATCCGCGACCTGCGCGAGCTGATCGGCACGCTCGACCGTCCGGTACAGCAGGTGCTGATCGAATCGCGCATCGTCGTCGCCACCGACCAGTTCACCCGCCAGCTCGGTGTCCGCTGGGGTGCGCAGGCGTTCAACCATAACAACGCCAACCAGATCGTCGGTACCACGCCGAATCTGAGCGGCGGCACGGACGGCACCGGCACCGCCGGCCTGGTGACGAGCGTCCGCAACAGCGACGTGAACTACGCCAACGCGGTGAACCAGTACAACGCCAGTGGCGGCACCGGCAACCTGCCGACGCGTGACGCTTATGAGCTGCCCGGCGGTTACAACGTGAACCTGCCCGTTTCGAATCCGGCCGGCAGCATCGGCCTGGCGATCCTCGGCGCCAACTACCTGGTCGACCTCGAACTCTCGGCGGCACAGACCGAAGGTCGCAGCGAAGTCATCTCCAGCCCGCGCGTCATCACCGCCAACCAGCAGGAAGCGGTGATCAAGCAGGGTACGCAGATCGGCTACGTGACCTACCAGGCCTCCAGCACGGGCGGCGGCGCCTCGAACGCCACGGTCCAGTTCAAGGATGCGGTGCTCGAACTGCGGGTCACCCCGACGATCACGGCGGATAGCCGCGTGTACCTGAAGATCAACGTGAAGAAGGATGCCCTCGCCGGCAACACGCCGTCTCCGGGCGGTGGCTTCGTCCCCTCGATCGATACCCGGGAGATCAACACCTCGGTGCTGGTCGACAACGGCCAGACCGTGGTCCTTGGCGGCATCTACGAGATCACCAAGTCGAACACCACGGACAAGGTGCCCGGCCTCGGCGACATCCCCGGTCTCGGCGTGCTGTTCCGCCGTACCAACCGCGGCAACAACAAGGCCGAACTGCTGATCTTCGTCACGCCGCGCATCCTGAGCGATACGTTGCAATAAGCTCGCGCTCACCGGCTTGTCTGAACGCCCGCGCTTGTCGCGGGCGTTTTTTTACGGCGTCAGTTATGTGATGCGGCGCATGTCGCGCGGTGCGGTAGCGCGCTACCTTCGCGAGGTTGTCAGGGATCCAGATCTCGGGGTGATTCAAAGAGGCCATCGTCGTGATGGTTTCCCACAATCGTGAGGTTTGACATGACGTTCAACGGAAAGAACTTGCTGTCCGGTCTTCTCTTCGCCGCCGTGGCCTTCGCCATGTCCGGTGCCGCCTCCGCCACCACGGTACCGGGCACGGGACAGAACGGGGCGCCGACCCTGTCGGGCTGCCTGTCCGATACGCTGCCGGCTCAGATCACTTCAGGCTGGATCCAGACCAACCAGGGTTATCGCTCGCCGTGCTCGGCGCCGGGCAGCATTCCGGGCGTGAACTGGCAGGAGATGACTTATTTCGTCGATCTCCCGGTCGGCTCGACACTCGATGTCTGCTTGTCGTTCGGCTACCCGACGGGCTGGGCCGTCGTCTCCCAGCGCAAGGACGCCAGTCGCTGCGGTTATTTCCAGGGCCAGGTGTTCTCGAACAACGTCGTAACCATCCGTCGTAACTCGTAAGGAAAACGCCGCCACCGGCAGGGGCGCCCAGGGGGCCCCCTGCCGGTGGTTGGCTAAACTTCTCGCCGCGAGTGTGGTCTCATCAGCCATTCCGCGTTACGAGTTACCCAGATGACCACATCGCTAACCGATGCAACGCCTCTTCAGGCGGCCTTCGTTCGTCTTCGCGAGGAACTGGCGCGCGGCATCATCGGCCAGCCGCACTTGGTCGAATGCCTGCTGATCGCCTTGCTGGCCGATGGCCACCTGCTGGTGGAGGGCGCGCCCGGCCTGGCCAAGACCACCGCGATCAAGGCCCTGGCGACGCGCGTGGAGGCCGATTTCCACCGCATCCAGTTCACCCCGGACCTGCTTCCCGCCGACCTGACCGGCACGGACATCTTCCGGCCGCAGACTGGTGGCTTCGAGTTCGAGCGGGGGCCCCTGTTCCACAACATCGTGCTCGCCGACGAGATCAACCGCGCGCCGGCCAAGGTGCAGTCGGCCCTGCTCGAGGCCATGGCCGAGCGGCAGATCACCATCGGCCGGCGCACCTGGCCGTTGCCGGACCTGTTCATGGTCATGGCCACGCAGAACCCGATCGAGCAGGAAGGTACCTTCGCCTTGCCGGAAGCCCAGCTCGACCGCTTCCTCATGCACGTGACGATCGGTTACCCGGATGCCGACGCCGAGCTGGCGATCCTCCGCCTTGCCCGCGAGCAGGCACGGCAGGCGCTGCATCCGGTGCCGCCGCCGTCGCACATGCTGCGTCCCGCCGATGTGTTCGCCGCGCGCGACGCGGTGCTGGACGTGCACATGGCCGAACCGCTGGAGTTGTATATCACCCAACTCGTGGTCGCCTCGCGCGAAGCCGGCAAATACGGCGCCGAACTGGCCCGCTGGATCGCCTGGGGCGCCAGCCCGCGTGCGACGATCGCGCTCGACCGCTGCGCCCGCGCACGGGCGTGGCTTGCCGGCCGCGACTACGTGGTACCGGACGACATCCATGCCATCGCGCACGAGGTGCTCCGCCACCGCGTGCTGCCGAGCTACGAGGCCGAAGCCGAGGGCGTGCGCATCGACGCCGTGGTCGACCGCTTGCTGGATCTCGTCCCGTTGCCGTGAACGCCACCGCACCCATCGCCGATGGGCGCGTCCGTGTGTCGCTCCCGGAACTGATCGCCTTGCGCTCGCGTGTCGCCCGTGCGCCCGCGCCACCGGTGGTCTCGCGCGCGCAGCGCAGTGGCCAGAAGCCATCGCGGCTGCACGGGCGCGGCATGGACTACGCCGAATCCCGCGTCTACCAGGCCGGCGACGATGTGCGCCGCATGGATTGGCGGCTGACGGCGCGCAGTGGCGTCGCGCACACGAAGTTGTTCCAGGAGGAGCGCGAAGGGCGCTTGCTGATCCTTCTGGATACGAACGCGAGCATGCGTTTCGGAACGCGCACGCGCTTCAAGTCCGTGCAAGCGGCGCGCGTGGCCGC
This sequence comes from Luteibacter sp. KNZ12-1A, assembly GCF_056755675.1. Lineage (NCBI taxonomy): Bacteria > Pseudomonadati > Pseudomonadota > Gammaproteobacteria > Lysobacterales > Rhodanobacteraceae > Luteibacter > Luteibacter sp. KNZ12-1A. Next base: position 5,553 of record NZ_JBPGXU010000087.1, read on the forward strand.
CATGGCCGCGTGGTATGCCGTGCGCGGTTCGGATCGCGTCGGCGTGCTGGCTTTCGGTGGGCAACGACAGTTGTTGCGTCCCCAGGGCGGTGCGCGCGGCGCGCTCGCGGTGGCAGGCGCCATCGCCACCTGGGACGGCTTGCCGCCAGGCGACGACGAGACCCTTTCCGCCGCGCTCCAGCGAGCGGGCAGGTTGATGCACGGCGCCTCGCGGGTGCTGCTGGTCAGCGACGGCTTCGCGGTGGACGAGGCGGCGCGAGGCCGGATGCTCGGCCTCGTCGCGAAGGCCGAGGTCGCGGTATTGGCCGTGGCCGATCCCCTCGAACTCGGTGAACCCCCCGCAGGGCGCTATCCGTTCGCCCATAAAGGCACGCACTACGACGTAGTCCTGCATGGCGACCGCCAACGCGCCGATTTCGCGCGCGGCCTCGGCGAGGGCAATCGCCGCCTGACCGAGCTTTGCACGGGCCTGGGCCTGCGCCAGCGCACGCTCGACACAAGTGCCGATCCACTCGACGCCGTCGTGGCTCTTCTTGGAACGGCGAGGGGGCGTTGATGCCAGACAACGGACCCGAATTGCGTGACATCCACGTGCCGCAGGTATCGATGTGGTGGCCGTTGGCGCCCGGTTGGTGGTTCCTGCTCGCTTTGCTCGCCGCGCTGGTCGTGGGCGTGGCGATTTTCCTGCGTCGGCGTGCGGCATGGCGGCGCCACGTCGACGCGTCATTGTCGGATCTGCGTGAGGCCATGGCGAGATACGCGACGGACGGCGACAAGCCAGCTTTCGCGGCGGCGGCAAGCGACCTCGTTCGTCGCGTCGCCCGAAGCCGTGACGCAAGCAGCGTGACGAAGTCCGGACAATCGTGGCATGACGCCCTGGCCGCCATGGTGCCGAACCACGATGTCGGCACCCTCGTCGCACTGGACACCGCGAAGTACCGGCGCGACGTGGATCTCGACGTCGCAGCCACGGCGCGCGACGTGGAAACGTGGGTGCGTGCGGCCATGCGGCGCCGAGCTGCCGTGCACGGGCGTCGCGGGAGGCGTGATCATGTCGCTGCCTGAGTTCGCGTGGCCGTGGATGTTCCTCGCCCTGCCATTGCCGTGGCTGCTGCGCCGCGTGCTGCATCCGGTGAAGCCGGCGCAGGCATTGAACCTGCCGCAGCCGGGGCTCGTGCTCGTGCAGGCCTCGTTGACGAAGGCACCGTTCTCCGCGACGGTGTTGCTCGCGCTCGCGTGGCTCTGCCTGGTGGCCGCCGCCGCACGCCCGCAGCACCTGGGCCCGCCGGAACCGCAGCGGCGCAGCGGCCGTGCCACCATGCTCGCGGTCGACCTTTCCGGAAGCATGTCGCTCGACGACATGCAGTTGGCCGGCCGGATGGTGACGCGCTTCGCCGCCGTGGAAGCGATCGCGGGTGACTTCATCGATCGCCGGGCCGGCGATGAACTCGGCTTGATCCTGTTCGGCTCGCAGGCCTACCTCGTCACGCCGCTTACCTATGATCTCGACGCCGTGCGCGCACAGCTGCATGGCGCGGTGGTGGGTTTGCCAGGGCGCGAGACCGCCATCGGCGACGCACTGGCGGTGGCGGTGAAGCGGTTGGCCGACATGCCCGAGCAGGCACGCGTGGTCGTGCTGCTCACCGACGGTGTCAACAACGCCGGCTCCATCGCGCCACGCGAGGCGGCTCGCGCCGCGAAAGCGGCGGGTGTGCGTGTCTACACCATCGGTATCGGCGCGAACGCCATGCGCGTGCCCGATTTCTTCGGCAGCCGCGTGGTTAATCCCTCCGCCGACCTGGATGTCGGCATGCTCACCGACATCGCCAACCAGACCGGTGGCCGTTTCTTCCGGGCCACCGATACCAACGAACTGGCCGACGCCTATCGGGCCATCGACGCACTGGAGCCCGTGCCGCAACAGGGTGCGTCACTGCGGCCGCATGACGAACTGTTCCGCTGGCCATTGCTCGCCGCGCTGGCGTTCTTCGCGCTCGCGGCCCTGCCGCGTTATGTGTCGGGTGGAAGGGTGGCCACATGAGCCGGTGGCTTGCGGATTTCCATTTCATCGAGCCGCGCTGGTTGTGGTTGCTGGTGCTCGTTCCCGTCATCGCATGGCTGGTCGGGCGCCGCTCCGGCGAGGAACGCGTATTGGCCCGCCTCGCCGATCCCGCGCTGCTGCCCTACCTGCTCGATGGCACGCCATCGGCGTCGCGCGCACCGGTCGTCGCCTTCGTCACCGCCGCTTCGCTCGCCATCCTCGCACTGGCGGGACCGGCGTGGGACAGGCAAGCGCAACCCTTGTTTGCCGAGCGTGCCGCGCAGGTGGTCGTCGTGTCGATGTCGCCGCACATGTCATCGCGCGACGTGGTGCCCGACCGGTTGAGCCGCGCCCGTTACAAGGTGCGTGAACTCTATGCCGCCAACCGCGACGGCATGAACGCCCTGATCGCCTATACGGGCGAACCCTTCACGGTGGCGCCCCTCACGACCGACGCGCACAGCGTGGATGACTTGCTCACCGCGCTGGCGCCCGACACCATGCCCGTGGAAGGCGACCATCCAGGAAAGGCGATCGATCAGGCGGCCGAGTTGATCCGTCACGCCGACTTGCGTGGTGGCTCCATCGTGCTGGTGACCGATCGCGCCGATGCCGAGGCCGTCGCCGCCGCACGTCGCGCGCGCGTGTCGGGCGACAGGGTATCGGTGCTGGGTATCGGCAGCACGCGCGGCGGGCCCATCGCCGCCGACGACGGGGGATTCCTGAAGGACGAGCGTGGCGCCATCGTGATGGCTCCACGCGACGACGCCTCGCTGGCCGCCGTCGCCGAGGCCGGTGGCGGGCGTTACATGCCGGTGGCCGACGATACGTCCGACGTGACCGCGCTTGCAGGCCTGTTGCAGGGCGAAGGCGATGGCAAGCCGGTCGAAGGGGCCGCCTCCGGCCAATGGCAGGATCGCGGACCGTGGTTGCTGCTGCCCCTGTTGCCGATCGTGGCACTGGCGTTCCGTCGCGGATGGTTGCTGGTGCTTGCCTTGGCCGTGTTGCCACTATCGCCCGCGCGTGCCGACGGCGTCGTCGATGCGTTCCGCACGCGCGACCAGCAAGCCGCGCAGGCGCTGGCCCAGGGCGATGCGAAACGCGCCCAGGCACTGGCGCGAAATCCAGGGCTGCGTGGCGCCGCGGCCTATCGCGCCGGCGACTACGCGGCCGCTGAAGCGGCGCTCGCGCATGGCACTGACAGCGATTCGCAATACAACCTCGGCAACGCGCTGGCGAAACAGCAGCGCTACCAGGACGCGCTCGCCGCGTACGACCGCGCGCTGAAGGCGAACCAGGGTAACGCGGACGCCGTCGCCAATCGCAAGGCGGTGGCCGACTTCCTGAAGCGGCAGCAAGAGGACAAGCAACGCGACCAGGACAAGAAGGGCGGCAAGGGGCAGCAGGACAAGAACCCGCAAGGCCAATCCGGCGACAAGGACCAGCAACAAGGCCAGGATGACGGCAAGGAAGGTCGCAACGGCGAGAGCGGCCAGCAATCCGGTGCCGACGGCAAGGAAGGAAGCGACCAGCAAGGCGCGAAAGACAAGGCCGGCGAAGGGGAGGGCGACGATCGCGGCAAGGACAACGGCAAGGCGCAGGCGCCGCAGGGCGACGCGGCGGCGAAGTCCCAAGCCGAGCAGGCGCAGGCGAAGCAGGCACAGGAAGCGCTCAAGCAGAAGATGGACGCCGCGCTGGCAGGCCAGCGTGACGCGAAGGAAGGCAAGGATGGCGATCAGGCGCACGACCTTGGCGTGGTATCGGATAAGGATGCGTCGTCCAAATTGCCGCCCGACGTACAGCGTGCCCTGATGCGCGTGCCGGACGATCCCGGTGGCTTGTTACGGAGGAAGTTCATGCTCGAGTATCAACGGCGCCACGGCGCGGAGCCGGAAGAATGAGACCGCGTCGGTTCCTGTCGTGCCTCTTGCTGGGTTGCGTGCCGCTGTTGGCCTGGGCGCAGGCCGCGGCACCGGTGGCTTCGCTCGACCGTGGCAAGATCGGTCTCGGCGAGACCGTGACATTGAACATCGAGATCGGCGACGAGACATCCAGCGCACCGGATCTTTCGCCGTTGACGCCGGACTTCGTCGTACTGGGCACGTCCACCAACCACTCGTTGAGCATCGTCAACGGTCGCCGGGAATCGCACACGATCCTCGGCATCGCCCTGCGTCCCCGTCGCGAAGGCCATCTCACCGTGCCTTCACTGGTCATCGCGGGGCAGAGCACCCAGCCGTTGCCGCTCGACGTGTCCGCGTCCAACGACGCCGGCAGCGCCGCGGCGGATCGTCCCGTCGTGCTGGAAGGAAAAGCCGAGCCGTCGCAGGCGTATGTCGGACAGCAGATCGACTACACGCTGCGCCTTTACTTCGCGGTGAACCTCGCGGACGGCCAGTTGGGTGACCCGTCCGCTGAAGCCGCCGAGGTGCGCCGCATCGGCCAGGACGCGAACTACCAGACCATGCGTGGCGGCCGGCGGTTCAACGTCGTCGAGCGGCACTACGCGATCTTTCCCCAGCACGCGGGCACGCTGGAAATCCAGCCGCCGACGTTCCAGGGCACGGCGGTGGACCCGACGGACGCGAACTCCTTCTTCGGCGCCGGGGAGCCCATCAACGCCGTGGCGGAACGCGCGCGCGTCGACGTACGCGCCCGGCCTGCCTCGGCGGCCGGTGGCGCATGGATTCCGGCGCGCGAACTCAAGCTGTCGCTCGATGGCATGCCGGCCGACGGCAAGGCGCGCGTGGGCCAGCCGATCACCCTGAACATGCGCCTGGAGGCCACGGGCATTCCCTTCGAGGCCTTGCCCGCGCTCTCCCTGCCGAAGCTGGATGGCGCGGACGTTTATCCCGACAAGGCCGTGACCGGCGGTGGCAGCAGCGGTTCGTGGGTCACCGGGCGGCGCCAGCAAAGCTTCGCGGTGGTACCGACGCGTATCGGCACTCTGCATATTCCAGAGACGACGCTGCACTGGTGGAACGTCGTCTCCGACAAGGCCGAAGTGGCAGTCGTGCCCGCGCAGGACATCGTCGTCGGCGCGGGCTCCGGAACCGCGGCGCCGGTGCCCGCGGGCCCGTCCCAGGAAGCTCGTGCGTCGGCACCGGCGCCTGCGTCGACGACGGGCGTGGCGCCATCGCCGCTTGCCGGCGCGGGGATGCCCTGGCGCTGGCTCTTCGTCGCCGCCTTGGTGTTGTGGCTGGTCACGCTCGCCGCGTGGTTCGTGTTCGGCCGCCGGCCTCGGCGCGGTGCTTCGTCGACCGGCGCTTCCACGGATCCCGGCGTTCCGGCCATCACCCGCGAACGCCCGGCGCAGGAGTATTTCCTCAAGGCCGCGGCGGGCGACGATCTCGCCGCCACGGAGCGGGCCCTGCTGCAATGGGCACGCATCGTGCGGCCGTCCATCCGCACGCCGGGCGAACTTTCCGTGGCCCTGCGCGAGGGCGTGCAACGGGATGCGATCGCCGCCTTGCAGCGCGCCCGCTTCGCCGGGGGCGAGCATCCGGCCGGCCAGTTGCGCGATGCTTTCGCCAAGGGATTCGACTGGTTGGAGCCACCGGCGGTGAACAGAAGCGATGGCCTCCCGCCGCTCTATCCTCGCTAGGACCTACAGCAGCCCCGCGTATGCCCGGGTCATCGCGTCGCCGAAGGTGCAGAAAACCACCCGAGCCGGAACCCATTCGGCGGTACGCAAGGCTTCGACGGCCACGTTGGCCGCCGCGCTGGCGGGATAGCCGTAGACGCCCGCGCTGATGGCCGGAAAGGCGATCGATTCCACCTGGTGCGCGCGGGCCAGCTTGAGGCAATTCGCATAGCACGCCGCCAGCAGGTCGGCCTCACCATCCTCGCCCCCGCGCCAGACCGGCCCGACCGTATGGACCACGAACCGTGCGGGCAGGGCGAAACCAGGGGTGATCCTGGCCTCTCCGGTCGGGCAACGGACGCCGGGGCGAACCTCGGGAATGGCCCGGCAAGCGGCCAGCAAGGCCGGCCCGGCCGCCCGATGGATGGCACCGTCCACGCCGCCACCGCCCATCAGGGACTCGTTCGCCGCATTGACGATGGCATCCACCGCCAGGGTGGTGATATCGGCCTGGATCACCTCGAAAGCCATAGGATTTTCTCCTTGTGACGGCTCGCCGGCATTTAGTTACGATGACAACCTGTCAGTTCTATTAATGCAGCCGAAGGTTATGGCCGACCAGCTCAAAGTTGAAGACATCTCGTTCGCTTACCTCATCAACGACGTGACCTTGCTCTTCCGCAAGCACTTCGATCGGCGAGCGGTGCGCTTCGGCCTGACCCGCGCCCAATGGCGTGCCCTCAAGGCCCTGCATCGCCGCCCCGGCATGCGTCAGAACGAACTGGCCGAACAGCTGGACATGGAGCCGATCGCGGTGGGCCGCGTCATCGACCGCCTCCAGGCCGCCGGCTTCGTCGAACGCCGGGCCGACCCCAAGGATCGCCGGGCCTGGCGGCTGCACGATACCGAGCAGGCGCGCGGTGTCATCGACGACATGGAAGATATCGCCCGAGGCCTGCGCCGGGACGCCACCCAGGGGATTTCCACGGCCGACCTGCAGACCATGCTGGCCGTCCTGGACCGCATGAAGGAAAACCTGCAAGGGCTCGACGGCCCAGGCGAAGAAAGCTGAGCCCCCGGGTCAACCGGCCGACAACCATGTGCGTTAGCTTTTACGGATATCCGTCCTGAAACCAACGACCGCGTTCCCCAGCGCGGCGACCGGGCCCTCCAGGGTTCGGCCGGAGCCCAGATGCAGCGATCCCCAGGGAAGAAACTCATCCTCATCGTCGGCCTCGTGGCTGTCGTGGCCCTTGGTGTCGGCCTCTGGCGTCACGACGCCGGGAGCGAGGATGTGCCCAAGGCGGGGGCATCCACTCCCGCCGGGGTCCCGGTCGCCACGGCGGTGGCCACGCAGGGAGAGATCGACCTCTCCCTGAAGGTGATCGGCCGCGCCGAAGCCTATTCGACGGTGAACGTGCGCTCCCGGGTCAACGGGCAGCTGGAATCGCTGGCCTTCACGCCGGGCAGCCATGTGAAGAAGGGCGACCTGCTCGCTCGCGTGGACCAGCGCCCGTTGAAGGCCGCCTACGATGAAGCCCAGGGCAATGTCGCCCGCGACCAGGCGCAGCTGGTGAAGGCGGAGGCGGACCTGGAGCGCTACCAGAACATGCTCGGCAAGGGCTTCGTCAGCCGTGCCGATTACGACCTGTACAAGGCCAACCTGGGCGTGGCCCGCGCCGCGCTGGAGAGCGATCGTGCCGCGGCCCGTGCCGCGCGGACCCAATTGGAATTCACCACCATCGTCGCGCCGTTCGATGGCGTGACCGGCGCGCCGCTCGCTTATCCCGGTGCCACGCTGAGCGCCGACACCACCGACATCGTGGTGTTGAACCAGGTCGACCCCATCCGCGTGGCCTTCGCCATTCCCGAGGACAGCCTCGCCGCCGTGCGCAATAGCCTGCGTCGCGGGCCGCTGCCCGTGCACGCGAAGATTCCCGGCGACGATGGCGAACCGCTGACGGGCGAACTGGAATTCATCGACAACGCGGTGGACGCCACCACGGGCACGATCGTCCTGAAGGGACGCTTCGCGAACGCGGACGGGCGGCTCACGCCGGGTCAGTTCGCCGAGGTGACGCTGCCGACCACGCGCCTGATCGACGCGATCAGCATCCCCGTGGTGGCGTTGCAGAGTTCGACGGCGGGCACCTTCGTCTTCGTGGTGAAGCCGGACGACACGGTGGAGCAACGCACGATCGTCACCGGCGCGACCAGCGCGGATCGCGTGGTCGTCGACAAGGGCCTGCAGGCGGGCGAGCGCGTCGTCACCGAAGGCCAGATGCTGCTCGTCGACGGCGCCCGCGTGCGCGTCGACAAGGGCTGAGGGCGATGCCATGAACCTGCCGGAACTCTGCATCCGCCGGCCCGTGATGACCACCTTGCTGATGGCGGCGCTGGTCATCTTCGGCATCGCGGCCTATCCCAGGCTGCCGGTCAACGAACTGCCCAACGTCGATTTCCCGACGATCAACATCAGTGCCAGCCTTCCCGGGGCCTCTCCCGAGACGATGGCCTCGTCGGTGGCGACGCCGCTCGAAGCACAGCTGTCCACCGTCGCCGGCATCGATTCGATGACCTCGTCCAGCTCGCTGGGCTCGACCACGATCACGGTCACCTTCGCGCTCGATCGCAGCATCGACGGTGCGGCGCAGGATGTGCAGGCGGCCATTTCCGCCGCGCAGCGCCAGTTACCGCAGGACATGCCCACCCCACCGACGTATCGCAAGGTGAATCCGGCCGACGCGCCGATCCTCTTCCTCACCATGCAATCGTCCACGTTGCCGCTGTCCACGGTCGACGATTACGCCGAGACGGAACTGGCCCAACGCCTGTCGATGGTCGATGGCGTGGCCCAGGTGAACGTCTACGGGTCGCAGAAATACGCCGTGCGCATCGCGGTGGACCCGGACAGGCTCGCCGCCACCGGCATCGGCATCGACCAGATGCGCGAGGCGATCGCCGCGGCCAACGTCAACAAGGCCACGGGTTCGCTCAATGGCAGGCGCCAGTTGCTGTCGATCCGTTCGGACGGCCAGTTGATGCGAGCCGCCGACTATGGCCAGGTGGTGGTCGCCTATCGCAACGGTGCGCCCGTTCGTCTTTCGGACATCGCCGTGCCACGCGACAGCGTGCAGGACGACCAGAAGGCCAGCTGGTTCAACGGCAACCGTTCGATCACCCTGGCCATCCAGCGACAGCCTGGTGCGAACACGGTGGAGACGGTCGACAAGATCCTTTCCTTGCTCCCCGCGTTCACGGAAACGCTGCCGCCTTCGGTGAAACTGAGCGTGATGTACGACCGTTCGGAATCCATTCGCGATTCCGTGCACGACGTGCAGTTCACCCTCGTGCTCGCGGGCATCCTCGTGGTGCTGGTGATCTACCTGTTCCTGGGCAATGCCTCCGCCACGTTGATCCCGGCCGTGGCGCTACCCATCTCGGTGCTCGGCACCTTCGGCGCGATGTTCGCGCTGGGCTACAGCCTCGACAACCTTTCCCTGCTGGCGCTCACGCTCGCCGTGGGCTTCGTGGTGGACGACGCGATCGTGATGCTCGAGAACATCATGCGTCACATCGAGCATGGCGAAGCGCCCTTCGACGCCGCCGTGAAAGGTGCCAACGAGATCGGTTTCACGATCTTCTCGATGACGCTTTCGCTGGTCGCGGTGTTCATCCCGGTGATGTTCATGGGCGGCATCGTGGGCCGCCTGTTCCATGAATTCGCCGTGGTGATCAGCGTATCGATCCTGATCTCCGGCTTCGTTTCCATCACCCTCACGCCCATGCTGTGCAGCCGCTTCGTCAAGGCGCACGACCATGCGAAGCGCAGCTTCATCGTGGTCTGGTTCGATCGCGGGTTCTCGGCCGTGACGACTGGTTACACGCGTTCGCTGGCCTGGTGCATGAACCATCCGCGCACGGTGGTGGGCGTGTTCGCGCTCAGCCTGGCCGCGACCGCGCTGCTCTTCGTGATCGTCCCCAAGGATTTCATCCCCGCCGGGGACAGCGGCCAGTTGCGCGTCACGACCGAAGGCCCGACCGACATCTCCTTTGCCGCGATGTCCGCGCGCCAGCAATCGCTGGCCGACATCGCGCGAAAGGACCCGAACATCGAAGCGGTCATGTCCAGCGTGGGTGCCGGCGGAGCTCGCGCCACCGTGAATTCGGGTTCGATGCTCCTGCGCCTGAAGGATCGGAGCGAACGCGGGCACACCACGCCGGACGAGATCATCCAGGAACTGCGACACAAGTTCGCCGAGGTGCCCGGCATCCGCACCTATATCCAGAACCCTCCGGCGATCCAGATCGGTGGCCGCCAGTCCAAGGCGCAATACCAGTACACGGTGCAGTCGACCGACCTGCATGCGCTGTACGACTGGTCGGGCAAGCTGGTCGCCGCCTTCCAGAAGCTGCCCGGATTCCAGGACGTCACCACCGACCTCGACCTCAACAGCCCGTCGATGGTGGTGACGGTCAATCGCGACAAGCTCGCGCCGCTGGGCCTCACCATGGACCAGGTGCAGACGGCGCTGGGCACCGCGTTCGGCGAGAACCAGATATCCACGATCTACGGAGCCGCCACGCAATACTGGGTGATCCTGCAAGTCGAGCGGCGCATGCAGGACGATCCGGCCGTGTTGTCGAGGCTCTACGTCACCTCGGACAGTGGCAAGCTGATACCGCTCAACACCGTGGCGAGCTTCGAACGCAAGCCGCAGGTACTGACGGTGAACCACCAGGGGCAGCTGCCAGCGGTCACGGTGTCGTTCAATCTCGCCCCGGGCGTGTCGCTGAGCGACGCGGTGGCGAGCATCGATCGCGCGACCACGGAGATGAAACTGCCGCCGACCCTGAGCGGCAGCGTGCAGGGCACGGCGCAGGCCTTCCAGGATTCGGTCAAGGGCATGGGCCTGCTCCTGCTGCTGGCCGTGTTCGTGATCTATCTCGTGCTCGGCATCCTCTACGAGAGTTTCATCCACCCCCTCACGATCCTCTCGGGCCTGCCCGCCGCTGCGGTCGGTGCGCTGCTGACGCTGGTGATCTTCAAGGCCTCGCTCGACCTGTTCGCCTTCGTCGGCATCATCATGCTGGTGGGCATCGTGAAGAAGAACGCGATCATGATGATCGACTTCGCGCTGGAACGTCAGCGCGAGGGAGGCGCCACGCCGTTCGACGCGATCTACGAGGCCTGCCGCGTGCGTTTCCGGCCGATCATGATGACCACGATGGCGGCCTTCGCCGGTACGTTGCCGATCGCGCTGGGCATCGGCGCGGGCGCGGAAACCCGACGCCCGCTGGGCCTGGCGGTGGTGGGTGGCCTGGTGGTGTCGCAGATCCTGACGCTCTACCTCACGCCGGTGATCTACCTCTACATGAATCGCCTGCAAGACCGCCTGGCCCCGGCGAAGAAACT
>NZ_JBPGXU010000088.1:0-16455 GCF_056755675.1 Luteibacter sp. KNZ12-1A
AGATGTGTATAAGAGACAGCTTCAGGATGATCCGGTCGTAGGCGACGCCCTTGGCGGCCAACACGAGGCGCGTACGGTGGCAATGGATATCGTCGGCACTGGTATAGAGCGTCAGTGCCGAGCGCGAACGTGCGTTCTGGACCATGCTTTCGATCTCCCTCCCTGCTACCTGAACGAAAACGGGGCGACTGCGAGGCCGCCCCGTCGGGACATCAATCAGTGACTCTCGTGAACGTCCTTCCAGTACTCATGCTTCAAAAGGTACAGGAGGAAGGTCAGGCCGGCCAGGAACAGGATCACCCAGATGCCGACGGACTGGCGCTCAAGGGCCGCTGGCTCCGCCGCGTACTCGAGGAAGGTGGTCAGGTCGCGGGTGGCGCCGCGGAACTGTTCCGGCGTCATCCGGCCCGGCGTTGTGATTTCCAGCTTCTCCACTACCGCTTCCTCGCCGGGCTTGGCCTCGCCATGGACGGCGGACTGCAAGCCCTGCAACTCCCACAGGGGGTTGGGCATGGAGGCGTTCGGGAACACCGTGTTGTTCCAGCCGACCGGACGGCTCGGGTCGAGGTAGAACGAGTTGAGGTAGTTGAAGATGAAGTCGACGCCCTTGGCGCGGGCTTCCAGCGAGAGATCCGGCGGGTCCTTGCCGAACCAGGCCTTGGCGCTGTCGGCCGGCATGTGCGAGATCACCGGCTCGCCGAACTTCGCGCCGGTGAAGTTGAGGTTGGTCATCACCTCTTCTTCGGACAGGCCCAGGTCGGTGGCGAGACGCGAGTAGCGCACGTACTTCAGCGAGTGGCAGCCGACGCAGTAGTTGAAGAACAGCTTGGCGCCACGCTGCAGCGAGGCCCGGTCGGCCACGTTGGTCCCGGCGGGGGCCAGGCCCTCTTCGCCTTCGGCGGCGAGGGCGGGAATCGTGGCGGCCGCGAGGCCCAGCGCCAGGGCGAAGGAGTAGATATAGCGCTTAATCATGCAGCGTCACCCGTTCCGGAACCGGCTTGGTCTTCTCGAAGCCAAAGCGCGTGTAGATCCATACGAATACGAAGAACCCGAAGTAGCCAAGCACCATGAGCCGGCCGAAGGCGTTCTCCCAGGTGGTGACGTCCGCGCCCGGGAACCACTCGGGGATGACCTCGGCGGTGACGCCGGCGCCGACCAGGCCCAGGGCCAGGAAGGAGAACACCAGCACGCCCAGGGCGATGCGGAAGCCCAGGCCGCGATAGCGCACCGAGCGGACCTCGCCCTTGTCGATCCACGGCAGCAGGGCCAGCAGCAGGATCGCGCCGAACATGCCGATCACGCCCCAGATCGCCGTGCCGAAGAACGACGGGATCATGCGCAGGATCGCGTAGAACGGCGTGAAGTACCACGACGGCTTGATGTGGCTCGGCGTGACGAGGTTGTTCGCCGGGGTGAAGTTGTCGTGTTCGAGGAACCAGCCACCGAAGGTCGGCGCGAAGAAGATGATGAACGCGGCGATGATGAGGAAGAAGCCCACGCCCACCATGTCCTTCACCGTGTAATACGGATGGAACGGGATGCTGTCCTTCGGCTTTTCCGGGTTCCAGCGGTTGCCCTTCGGGCCGTGCTTGACGTCCACGCCGTCGGGGTTGTTCGAACCCACCTCGTGCAGCGCCGCCAGGTGCAGGACCACCAGGAGCAGCAGCACCAGCGGCAACGCGATCACGTGCAGCGCGAAGAAGCGGTTGAGCGTGGCGTCGGCGGGCAGGAAATCGCCCATGATCCACTCCACCAGCGAGTTGCCGATGTAGGGGATGGTGCCGAACAGCGAGATGATCACCTTGGCGCCCCAGAACGACATGTTGCCCCACGGCAGCACGTAGCCCATGAAGGCCTCGGCCATCAGCACCAGGAAGATCAGCATGCCGAGGATCCAGACCAGCTCGCGCGGACGCTTGAACGAGCCGTACATGATCCCGCGGAACATGTGCAGGAACACCACCACGAAGAACAGCGAGGCCCCGGTGGAGTGCATGTAGCGGATCAGCCAGCCCCATTCCACGTCGCGCATGATGTACTCGACGGAGTTGAACGCTTCCAGCGCACTCGTCTTGTAGTTCATGGTGAGGAAGATGCCGGTCACGATCTGGTTGACCAGGACCAGGAGCGCCAGCGAGCCGAAGTAGTACCAGAGGTTGAAGTTCTTCGGCGCGAAGTACTCCGTCATGTGCTTCCGGTACGTCGGCGCCAGGTTCGGCGCGCGCTCGTTGACCCAGTCGCCGATGCGGGTAAGGACATTAGCCATCAGCCTGCCTCCTGCGGGTCGACGCCGATCTGGATATGCGTGTCGTCCACGAAGTGGTACGGCGGCACGGGCAGGTTCTTCGGCGCGGGCACGCCGCTGAAGACACGGCCGGACAAGTCGTAGCGCGACTTGTGGCAGGGGCAATAGAAGCCACCCTTCCAGTTCGCGTCGAACGGCTCCGGCTTGATGTCCGGCACGAAGTCGGGCACGCAGCCCAGGTGGGTGCACAGGCCGATCACCACCAGCCACTCGGGCTTGATGGAGCGGTTTTCATTGGTCGCGTACTTCGGCTGCTGTGCCGCATCGGACGACTGCGGGTCCAGCAAGCGGGGCTCGAGGCCCTTCAGCTGGGCCAGCTGGTCCTTGGTGCGATTGACGACGAAGACCGGAAGGCTGCGCCACGAAAAGGTGACTTTCTGGCCGGCCTCGATGGCACTGATATCGACCGTGACAGGCGCCCCCGCTGCCTTTGCCCTTGCGCTCGGTTCCCACGACTTGATGAAGGGCACGACCGCCGCGACCACTCCCGCCCCGCCGACAACTGCTGTCGTAACGGTTAGGAAGCGACGGCGCCCGTGATCGACGACTTCGTTCGCCATCAGGCTCTCCGGAACTTATGCCATTGAGAATGCGGACCCCAACGCCGGCTCTTTTCGGAAATCGGCTTCCGCAAATCGCGTCAGTGTAACGTCAGCACCAGCCACGTACAATAAACTGAACGCCACCCTGTCCCTTACGGGGGCCGGGGCCGCCACGGAACCGCCTGGATGCGGAAAATCAGGTTGCGCTTCGTGGGCAAGGCGATGCGACGACGACAGGACCCCTTCGCTCTTTCATGAAACACGCCGCCCGCACGCTCGCCTTCGTCGCCCGCTTCGTCGTGCTCGGCCTCGCCGTCGCCTTCGTGATCGGCTTGTTCTGGCCCGGTAGCGGCGCCTTCCTCCGTCAGCGTTTTTCCCCTGCCCCGGTGGGCGGGCAGGCCTCGACATCGACATCCACCATGGCGGGAGGGCCCGTCTCCTATGCCGACGCCGTGGCCAAGGCCGCCCCTTCCGTCGTAAATATCTACGCGAACAAGCTGGTGACCGAGCAGCCACGCGAGTTGTATTCGGACCCCGTGCTCCAGCGCATCTTCAGCGTCCCCACGGGTCCGGCGCGTACGCGGCGGCAGCAGAACCTCGGCTCGGGCGTGATCGTGAGCGAGGATGGCTATGTCCTGACCAACAACCACGTCATCGCCAACGCCGACGACATCCAGCTGCTGCTCTACGACGGCCGCGTGGCCAAGGCCCGCGTGGTCGGCTCCGACGACGAGACCGACCTGGCCGTGCTCAAGGTGGATGCGGGCAACCTCCCGGCCATCCGGATGACCGACGCGGACAGCCGCCCCCGCGTGGGCGATGTCGTCCTGGCGATCGGCAACCCTTTCGGCATCGGGCAGACGGTGACGATGGGCATCGTCAGCGCCATCGGCCGCCAGCTCAACCTGTCGAGCCTGGAGAACTTCATCCAGACCGACGCGGCGATCAACTTCGGCAATTCCGGTGGCGCGCTGGTCAACGCCCATGGCGAGCTGGTGGGAATCAACACCTCGCTGATCGGCCAGGCCGTGGGCGCGGAGGGCATCGGATTCGCCATTCCCGTACAGAGCGCGCGCGACGTGCTCGACCAGATCGTGCAGACCGGCCACGTGGTACGCGGCTGGATCGGCGCGGACTACGGCGCCGTTCCCGTATCGGCGGACAGCGGCCTGCCCTCGGCGGCGCGCGGCGTGGTCGTCAACGAGGTCTCGCCCGGCGGCCCGGCCGCCCTCGCCGGCATCCAGCAGCGCGACGTGTTGCTGCGCCTGGGCGACGAGGACATCCTCGACCCGTCGGACCTGCGCCGGCACGAGGCTTCGCTGAAACCGGGCGTTCCGGTGCAGGTGTCGGGCTTGCGCTCCGGCGCGCCGTTCGCCACCACGGTCACCCCGACACAGCGGCCACCGAGCGCGCCGATGCAAGCCTTGCGGCAACCCTGATCGCGCCTTTTGTGGGAGCCGCTTCAGCGGCGATGCCAGGTGTCACAAGCTTGCCCGCTGCCGCGGGATCGCCGGCATAGCCGGCTCCCACAAGATAGCCGTGACCTGGTGGAGCCGACCCTGTCGGCGATTGCCCTCGCCTCAAGCACCCCGCTCGGCCAACGGCACCCCGGCGCTCGGCCGATGCCGCAAGGTCTCCCCGTAGCGCTTCCTCAGCACGCCCACGCGCTCGACATAGACCTGGGTCTCGTCGTACGGCGGCACGCCGTTGTACTTCTGCACCGCACCCGGCCCGGCGTTATACGCCGCCGCGGCCAGACGCTCGTTGCCGTTGAAGTTGCGCAACAGCAAGGCGAGGTAACGCGCCCCGCCACGAATGTTCTGGTCGGCGTCGAAGGCGTCCAGCACGCCCATGTCGCGAGCGGTGCCCGGAATCAGCTGCATCAGTCCCTGCGCCCCCGCGACCGATAGCGCCCGTGGGTTGAACGCGCTCTCGGCATGGATCACGGCACGCAGCAGGGCCTCGTCCACGCCGAACTCGTTGCTGGCCGCATGGATCGCGTCGCCATACGAGGTCAGGTTGAGCGCCACGCTGTTCCAGTCGATCTTCGAATGGACATCGCAGGCCGCGCAGGTGGCGATATAGGTAAAGAGCATCTTGATGCTCTGCCCCTTCGCGCCCCCGCCCGGCGGGATATTGGTGTATTCGACCCCGCCATCGGCGCGCGTGATCCGGTAGACGGCACCGCGCAGCACGCGAGACCCCTTCGGCGAAGCGGGCGCCGCCGCGGCGGTCAGGTCGCTGGTGGCCGATTCGCGGTAGTCCCAACTGCCCTTGGGTGCGGTAACCGGCGGCAGTGCGGGAACATCGTCCTCGGCACCCACGACCGCACCGGTCACCCCGGCGAGCGATGAAGTGGCCACGGGAGCCGACACGACGCTGCCGGAAACGCCCTTCAATGAAGGTGCCTCGGCCACCGGTTCGAAGACGGGAGCTTTCGCGGGCGCGGCCACGACGGCCGGTTTCGCCGGGCGTGCCGGCCCCGTGCTGCCAAGCCGCTTGCAGTCCTTGTAACCCGCCGTGCTGCCGGAGAACACGGTCTCGCCCGTGCTACCGACACATCTATAGAGGGAACCGGCCACGGCGGGCCCGGCCAGCAGGCCCAGCAGCAGGACACAGGCGCCCGCGGCCCTGCGCAGAGCGGGCCGGAATGTCAGGAAACGGCGGGCGGCATGGCCGGCGCTTTCCCCTGGCGTCGCGTCGTGGACCATGGGCGCGAGTGTGCCCGAGGGCCCCTCCCCTGCCAAGGGCCGCGAGCGTGACGATGTTCACGCAAGTCATTGATCCACGGCGGGCATCTGGCAAGGCGGGCGGGGGCGGCGTAAACTGCGCGGTTCGGTCAACTCCCACGAATCACGGTATCCCGGCCCATGAGCGGCAAGCTTTTCATCAAGACCCACGGCTGCCAGATGAACGAGTACGACTCGGCCAAGATGGCCGACGTGCTGCGTGCGTCGCATGGGCTGGAACTGACCCAGGACGAAGCAGAGGCCGACGTCATCCTGGTCAATACCTGCTCCATTCGCGAAAAGGCCCAGGAAAAGGTCTTCAGCCAGCTGGGCCGCTGGAAGGCGCACAAACAGGGCGGCAAGCCCGTGCTGATCGGCGTCGGCGGCTGCGTGGCCTCGCAGGAAGGCGAAGCGATCCTCAAGCGCGCGCCCTACGTCGACCTCGTCTTCGGTCCGCAGACCCTGCACCGCCTGCCCGAGATGATCGAGGCGCAGCGCGCCAGCGGCAAGGCGCAAGTCGACATCAGTTTCCCCGAGATCGAGAAGTTCGATCGCCTGCCGGAACCGCGCGCCGAAGGCCCCACCGCCTTCGTCTCGATCATGGAAGGCTGCTCGAAGTACTGCTCCTATTGCGTGGTGCCCTATACCCGCGGGGAGGAGATCAGCCGTCCCTTCGACGACGTGATCGTGGAAGTGGCCCAGCTCGCCGAACAGGGCGTGCGCGAGGTCAACCTGCTGGGCCAGAACGTCAATGCGTACCGCGGCCCCATGCACGACGGCGACATCGCCGACCTCGCCGTACTGATCCACGCCATCGCGCAGATCGAGGGCATCGGCCGCATCCGCTTCACCACCTCGCATCCGCTGGAGTTCTCCGACTCGCTGATCGAGGCCTACGCCAACGTGCCGCAGCTGGCCAACTACCTGCACCTCCCGGTCCAGGCCGGTTCCGATCGCATCCTCGCGGCCATGAAGCGCGGCTACACGGCGATCGAGTTCAAGCAGCGCATCCGCAAGCTTCGCGCGGTGCGCCCTGATATCTGCATTTCGTCCGACTTCATCGTGGGCTTCCCCGGTGAAACCGACGAGGACTTCGAGAAGACGATGAAGCTGATCGACGATATCGGCTTCGACCAGAGCTTCTCCTTCATCTTCTCCTCGCGGCCGGGCACGCCGGCGGCGAACCTTGCCGACGAGACCCCGGCCGAGGTCAAGCATGCACGGCTGTCCCGCCTGCAGGCGGCGATCAACGAGAACGCGCGCAAGATCAACGAAGCGATGATCGGCACGGTGCAACGCGTGCTCGTCGAGAAACCCAGCAGGAAGAATCCGAACGAAATGACCGGACGCACTGAAAACATGCGCTATGTGAACTTCCCCGGCCATGCGCGGATGATCGGCCAGTTCGTCGACGTGGTGATCACCGAGGCGATGTCGAACTCGCTGCGCGGCCGGGTCCGCCTCGACGACGAGGTGGCGCTCGCCTCGTGAACGCCATGACCCTCTCCCAGCGCGATTTCGCCCTCGATCCCGAAGACAACACCCGCCTCGCCAATCTCTGTGGACCGCTCGACGAGCACATCCGGCAGATCGAGCTGCGCCTGGGCATCGAGATCGACCATCGCGGCAGCCTGTTCCGCGTGATCGGC
Source organism: Luteibacter sp. KNZ12-1A (assembly GCF_056755675.1). NCBI lineage: Bacteria > Pseudomonadati > Pseudomonadota > Gammaproteobacteria > Lysobacterales > Rhodanobacteraceae > Luteibacter > Luteibacter sp. KNZ12-1A. The sequence continues at coordinate 7,226 of NZ_JBPGXU010000088.1, forward strand.
GACGAGGCCTCGGCCAAGGCCGGCGAACAGGTATTGCGTGTGCTCTACGACGCCACCGAGACCGAGACCCTCACCGGACAGACGATCAACGTCCGCCTGGCCGAATCCGGCATCGATGCGTTGAACGAGCAAGCCGCCGAGTCCGCGCAAGACGTGGTCATCAAGGTCAAGCGTGGCGTGATCAAGGGCCGCGGCCCCAACCAGGCCCGTTACCTGCACGCGATCACCACGCACGACATCAACTTCGGCGTGGGCCCAGCCGGCACCGGCAAGACCTACCTCGCCGTGGCCAGCGCCGTCGAGGCACTGGAAGCCAACCGCGTGCAGCGCGTGCTCCTGGTGCGCCCGGCGGTGGAAGCGGGCGAGAAGCTCGGCTTCCTGCCCGGCGACCTCAGCCAGAAGATCGATCCGTACCTGCGCCCGCTCTACGACGCGCTCTACGAGATGATCGGCTTCGAGAAGGTATCCAAGCTGATCGAGCGCAACGTGATCGAGATCGCGCCGCTGGCCTACATGCGCGGCCGCACGCTCAACGATGCCTACGTGATCCTCGACGAAGCGCAGAACACCACCGTCGAACAGATGAAGATGTTCCTGACCCGCATCGGCTTCGGCTCGGTGGCGGTCATCACCGGCGACGTGTCCCAGGTGGACCTGCCGCGTCATGTCCGCTCCGGGTTGCGCCACGCCATCGAGGTGCTGCGCGGCGTCGAGGGCATCAGCTTCACCTTCTTCACCTCGCGTGACGTGGTTCGCCATCCGCTGGTGGCGAAGATCGTCCGCGCCTACGAGGCCTTCGAGCAGAAACAGGACGACGAGCGGTGAGTTCGACGGATGTGGCCGTGGGCTATGCCACGTCACGCCGGGGCGTGCCCGCCCCGGCCAGTTTCCGCCGCTGGGTGGAGGCCGCCCTCAAGGGCGCGCGCCGGCGCAAGGCCACCGAGGTGTCCATCCGCATCGTCGATGCCGATGAAGGCCGCGCACTGAACCTGCAGTATCGCGGGCGCGACTACGCCACCAACGTCCTCTCGTTTCCCGCGGACCTGCCGCCCGGCCTGAACCTGCCGCTGATCGGCGACCTGGTGATCTGTGCCCCGGTGGTCGCCCGCGAAGCCGCCGAACAGGGCAAGAAACCAGCCGATCATTGGGCCCACCTCACCATCCACGGCACGCTGCACCTGCTGGGTTACGACCACATCGAGGAAGCCGAGGCCGAGGCGATGGAGGAGCTGGAGACCCGGGTGCTGGCGGGGCTGGGGATCGCTGACCCTTATCTGGCTTGAGGCCGCCCCTCTTCCTGAACCGTCACACGAATTCCGTTAGACTGACCCTTCCGCCCCATAGGGCAGAACTCCAAAGAGTAATGAACGAGGACCCTGGTAGTACCAACGGCCCGGCTCACCGATCCTGGTGGGACCGCCTGGGCCATCTGTTTTCCGGCGAGCCGCGCAACCGCGACGAACTGATCGAAGAACTGCGCAACGCCCAGGTCAACGGCCTGCTCTCGAACGACACCCTGACCATGGTCGAGGGTGCGATCAAGGTGACCGAGCTCAGTGTCGACGACGTGATGGTGCCCCGCGCCCAGATCGTCAGCCTGCCGGTCGACGCCCCCCTCCCCGAAATCCTCGCCGCCGTGGTCGAATCCGGTCACTCGCGCTTCCCCGTGCATGGCGAAGACAAGGATGAAGTGCTTGGCATCCTCCTGGCCAAGGATCTCCTGAAGTATTTCGGCCAGAGCGAAGGCTGCGACGTGCGCGCCCTGCTCCGTCCCGCCGTGCTGATTCCCGAATCGATGCGCCTGAACGTGCTGCTGGCGGAATTCCGCCTCACGCGCAACCACATGGCGCTGGTGGTCGACGAGTACGGCGGTGTCGCCGGCCTCATCACCATCGAGGATGTCCTCGAACAGATCGTCGGCGAGATCGACGACGAGCATGACGACGAGGAAGATCCGGTGCTGGTGCAGCCCCTGGAGGAAGGCGGCTTCGCAGTGAGCGCGCTCACCCCCATCGCCGACTTCAACGAGGTGGCCGGTGCGCACTTCTCCGACGAGGAATTCGACACCATCGGCGGCATGATCACCTCGGAGTTCGGCCACCTTCCGGCCGCCGGGGAAGAAATCACCGTGGGCGGCTTCCAATTCCGTGTGACCGAAGCCGACGACCGCCGCGTGCAGCAGTTCCACGTCGCCCGCGCCAACGGAGAAGGCTGATCGCTACCGCCGCACCCGTGGAGGCCGCTTCGGTGGCCATCCCGCACAAGCCAACGCGTTACCTCCTGCTCTTGCTGCTGGTCCTGTGCCTCGCCCCTGTCGCCCGCGCGGGGATCGTCGACGCGCCTGCCGCCAACCTCGAGATATCGCTGATGACCTACGGTCCCGGCGATATCTACTGGGAGCGCTTCGGGCACGACGCGCTGGAAGTGCGGGACACGGTCAGTGGCGAGTCGGTCGCGTTCAACTATGGCGTGTTCGATTTCGACCAGAAGGGCTTCCTGCTCAATTTCGCGCGGGGAATCATGGCTTACCGCATGGATGCGGAAACCACGCAGTCGGACATCGACTTCTACGCGGGCGAAGGCCGCTACGTGCGTCGCCAGCGCCTGGCGCTGGACGATGCGCAGAAGGAACGGTTGCGCCGCTTCCTGCTCTGGAACATTCGTCCGGAAAACGCCGGCTACCACTACGACTACTACGTCGACAACTGCACTACCCGCGTCCGCGACGCCCTCGACGACGCCCTCGATGGTGCGTTGAGCGATCAGCTGCGCGACAAGCCCGGCGGCATGACCTTCCGTGAGCAGACCGCGCGGCTGATGAGCAACCAGCCCTTGCTGATGCTCGGCATGGACCTTGGCCTGGGGCCCTACGCCGACCAGCCGATGACGGCATGGAAGGAAGCCTTCCTGCCGATGACGCTCGAGGCGGAACTGCGCAACGTGCGCATCGGCGAAGGCGACGCGGCACGGCCGCTGGTAGTGGACGAGACCACCATCGCGCCTGCTCGCCTCGATCCACCACCAGAACAGGCGCCCGACCTGCGCTGGCCCCTGTTCGGCGCAGGGCTGCTCCTGGCGATTCCGCTCGCCCTGCCCTTCTTCACCAGGCACCGCGTGGCGCGCGGCATTTTCGTGGCCGCCGGTACGCTGTTCACCGTGTTCGCTGGCGTCGCGGGGTTGTTCATGCTGGGCCTGTGGGCCCTGACCCTGCACCGCTCCGCCTGGGGCAATTTCAACCTGCTCGCGTTCCAGCCACTCGCCTTCCTGCTGCTGCCGGCGATCTGGCGCCTGCGTCGCGCGGGCAGGCCCATGGGACGCCTCGCCCCCCGCATCGCCACGCTCTCCCTGGGCGCTTGCACGATCGGCCTGCTGCTCCATCTGTGGCCGGATTTCCCGCAACGGAACCTGCCCTGGATACTGTTCGCCCTGCCCTGCTGGGCCGCGCTTTTCGCAAGCTTCTGTCGTCGCCACGACTGAAAAGCGCACGCCACGGCACAAATCGACGTACCCCGCTACCTTCTTTCGGGTAATTGACGGGCGCGCGCGCTTGGGTGCAAATGGACGTCCGAATTCCGAAGAAGAAATACGCTGGACGCCAGCCCGACAGCAGGCGCCAAGCTGGTGGAAATGCGGACCACGTCACGGAATACGTCCGTTTCCATCTTTCCGGCGCGCGGCAAAGGGAATAAACCCCCGCGCCAGACATCTGCACTTGTCCCCACAGGTGAACGGTGTACCGCAATCGATGAACCTGAAACCGAGTGACCTCCCCCTCCTCGTGTCCCTCGACATGCTCCTGGAAGAACGAAACGTGACGCGTGCCGCGTCGAAGCTGCATGTGAGCCAGCCGGCGCTTTCCGCCCAGTTGGCACGGCTGCGCCGGCTGTTCAAGGACCCCTTGCTCGTGCCTTCCGAGACGGGACGAGGCATGGTGCCCACGCCGAAGGCGGAAGAAATGGCGGCCGCCCTGCGCGATGCGCTGTCCCAACTAGGCACGCTGGGCGATCCGAACGGCACGTTCGATCCCACGCGCGACGCGGCGACTTTCCGCATCGGCGGATCGTTCAGCGCCGTGAGCACCTTCGCCAAGCCATTGATCCAGGCGTTCCAGGAGCAGCGGAACCGCGAACTCAGGCTGGCTTTCCGCACGGGCTGGGAAGACGCGGACGTGTTGGCCCAGTTCGAAAGCGGCGAGATCGACATCCTCCTCGCTCCCAACGAACAGCTACCGTCATCGCTGAAGATGCGTTCGCTGATGGCCGACGAATTCGTCATGCTGCAACGCACGGGGCACCCTCGCGGCACGCAGCCGCTGACCATCGGGGACTACTGCGCGCTCGGGCACCTGATCGTCTCCACGTCCGGGCGCATGTACGGCCTGATGGATGTCCGCCTGAAAGAGTTGGGGCTTGTACGCGACGTGCTGGTCTCGGCGCCGCATGGCGATACGGTCGGCCCGATCCTGCGCGCCACCGACCTCGTCTGCACCCTGCCGCAAAGCATGGTCGAAGCCGTCGGGCCCGGCGTGGAGGCCTACGCCATTCCCTTCGACATGCCGGACATGTCGCTGGCGATGGCATGGCACAGCCGCCTCGACAAACAACCCGCGCACCGCTGGCTGCGCGACGAGCTCATCCGCGTCAGCCACCGCCTGCACCCCACGCGACACGCGGAGCCACCCAAACCCCTGTTCCCGATCATCGAGCGAGTCCGCGATGGATATCACTGAGGCACTGCTTTCCCCGCTGGACGCCGATGCGCCTTGCGGTCCCAACCTCGAATACGACGCTCTTTTCCTCACGCTCGAATCGCTGGCCGCCGTGACGCCCGAACGCGCGGTGGGCAATACGGTGCGGCAAGCGGAGGAACCGGATTGGCGCGACGTGGCACAGCATGCGGAGACCGTGGCCCAGCGGACACGCGACGTGCGTGTCGCCGTGCACCTGGCCAACGCGTGGCTGAAGACCGGCGGCCTTCCGGCCTGGTCCGATGGCATGGGCATCGTCCGTGGCCTGCTCGAGCGCTACTGGGACGAGGTCCACCCGCGGCTGGACGATGGCGATCCGCTCGAACGGATCAACGCGCTCGCCGCGTTGGCATCCACGGACGGCATGCTGCCCCACCTGCGTCGTGCACCGCTGCTCCACGCCGAGCGTATCGGCAGCTTCTCCCTGCGCGATCTGCGCATGCTCAACGGCACGTTGAAGTCCGATGGCGGCGACAGCCCACCGGTGTCGCAAGAACACGTGGACCTCGTCGCGCAGCAGGCCGACGTGGAGGAGCTGCGGCGTATCCACGACAGCGTCGTGGCCGCACTGGATCACGTGCAGGCGATCGGCAAGACGTTCGAGGAACGCACGCCCGGCATGGGACCCGACCTGGACGCCTTGTTGCGCGACCTGCGCGAGTTGCACGCCTTCCTGCAAGCCCTGGTGGCTTCGCGACTGCCGGGGATGGACGTCGATGCGGGCGACGATGGGGCCACGCACGGTGACGACGCACCGGGTACGACATCCGCCTCCTCCACCGCGACCCGTGGTCCTATTCGCGGAACGGCCGACGTGGTTCGTCTGCTCGACGAGATCTGCGCGTGGTACGCCGTCCACGAGCCGTCGAGTCCCGTCCCGCCGCTGTTGCGCCGGGCGAGCCAGCTGGTCGGCCTGAGTTTCGCCGATTTGCTCAAGGCCATCGCGCCCGGCGGGCTTCCCGAATTCCAGGTATTGGCCGGCGACAGCGACGGCTGACCGGCCGCCGCCTCCGGTCAAAGCGACGACGAACGGTACGCGATGGCCGCCAGGGTGCAAGCTAGCGCCGCGCCGGCAATCCACCACGGCCACGGGGCCGCCCGCCGCGACGTACGCGCGGCAACTGCGCGGCGCATCGGCAACGCTTGCGGGAACGCGGGCGCCGCCGGTGCCGCGCCGGCCGGGCGGCGCAAGGTGTGGATCGACGCGCCGCGCCGGCGCATGGCCGAACGCAGGAGCATGCGTCGGCGCAGCCGGTATTCGTGTGTATCGATGCGTGCATCGCTGTACGCGGCGTTCAGGGCCGCCAGTTCGCGGTTCACGATCATATCCCACTCCATCAGCGTATCTCCCTCACCAGGCGGAAACCGACATCGCGCTCGGCCGATCCGTCGCTCGGCCGCACCGTGTCGACCGAGCAGGCGTCCGGTCCGCTGCGGTAACTGCCACCTCGCGTGGCGAACGTTCCGCCCTTGGTCACCCACTCCCATACACCGCCGGTCATGTCGACGAGCCCCCACGGATTGGCGATGCCCTTCGTGCTGAAGTCGGGCGCCTTGAGCAAGCGACCGATACCCGAGGAAGGCGCGCCGCAGTTCCCTTCCTTGCTATCCCACGCGGCGTTGGCATGGGCCGCGAACGACCATTCATCGTCGGTCGGCAAGCGATACGTGTGCCCACTGACTTGCGACAGCCACGCCGCATAACGCTGTGCGAAAGCCAGGGGAATCGAGCGCGCGGGTTCGCCAGCGGCGATACCTCGCGAGATCGCGCAGGTGCGTGTCGCGCGGCAGAACTGATCGAGGTTGCCCACGGTGATCTCGGTGCGGGTCATGGCGAATGGCTTGCGACCGAACGGCACCACCACCATCGCGGGTCCATACGCGCCGACGGCGAAGGTATCGAAGCACTCGCGCGCGGTTCCGGCAAGTCCACGCCGTGCGCACGGATCGGGCGGGGTGACGACCGCGGGTGTCGAGCGCAGCTTTTTCACCACCGACTCCAGCGAGCCTTCCGGCAAGGCCTTCGAAGCCACCATGGCCGTTTCCAGGTCCTTCAATCCATCCGGATCGGCTTCCTTCACCGCGGCAAGACGGCGACGCAGCTCGTCCTGGTCGGCGGGTGATACCACCGGCGCCTTCGCCGCGGTCATCACGGCCGTGGCCAGGTCGTAACGCGTCAACGCCCTGCGCAGGTCGTCGCGTTCGCCGATGATCGCGAGGGCGCTGTCGATGCGTCCCGCGGCTTCTTTCCATCGCCCCCCGCGGCACGCCTCGCGCGCGGCTTCCAGGAACCCATGTGTCAGCAGGTTCGCCGCCTCGTCGTTGGTGTCGACGTTGCCACCGTCGATCTGGCGAAGCTGCTGGAAACTTTCGATCGCCTTGTCGAGATCGTTGGCCGCCGTCGCGCGGCGCAGCGATTCGAGGCGGGCCTCGTGCTCGGCGCGCGGCAGGTCCGGAGGCACCGCCGGGGCGGAGGATGCCGCGGCCGGCACCGACGAGGAGGCCGGAGCCAGCGCGATGCTGCGCGCAGCAAGCCGCGTGGACGAGGGATATAGCCGGCGCGCCGCCGCCAACCGATCGGCGGCCGCCTTCATATCGCCCGATGCGATCGCATCGCCAACGGCCGAGTCGAGCTTCAACTCGAGTTCGGGGTTCGCCAGGAGACGGCTCTCCGGATCGATCTTGCGGATCTGGCCGAGAATCGCGGGAACATCATCGGCGCCATCGCCAAACAGGCGCCCCGCGAGGATCGCCTGGCTGAGCGATGTGTCCAGACGGTTCAACACGTCATCCCGCTCATGCGCGACCTCCTCGCGCCGGCGGTCGAGCTTCGGTGCGAACGTCTTCAGGTCCGCGCGGAGGCGGAATGTCGCCATGGCCCCCGGGTAATCGAGACGGCCATGCGAAGGGTCCCAATGCGTGGCGAGCAGGCGCACGAGGAATCCGTCGATCGCCTCCGCGCCGTCCACCACGATGCGGCGGCGCTCGTCACCATCGAGCGCGGCCAGCGCGCCGCGAACCTGGTCTTCGTCACGAAAGCCATCCGCTTGGCCAGGAGCGAACCGGCGCAGCGTCTCGGCCACGTGCCTGCGTTCCACCTGCATCGCCGCCACCCACGCCCCGGCGACCGACAGGACCAGGACGAGGCCCGCCACGATCAGCCACGGCGTCGCCCGCTCACGCCAGCGCCGCTTGCGCAAGCCGGCCAGCACCACGTCGATATCCGGGCTTCGCTTGTCCTTGGTGAACGCGACGCTGTCGCACAACGCCTTGTACTGGCGCTTGTCGAGACCCGCTACCGGCGGTGGACGCTTGCCCGCGTTCATCGCTTCCTCGGCGTTGTCCTTGTCGAAGGGATGCCGGCCGGTGAGCAATTCGAAGACCACGCAACCGAACGCATAGATGTCGTCGCTGGCGGACGGTGGCTTGCCCTGGATCATTTCAAGGCTCGCATACGCCGGCGTCATCGCGCCGAGCGAACCGGCATCGAATACCGTGCGGTCGTCGCCGGCGTCGACACCCAGCTTGCCCGCACGCGCGATGCCGAAGTCGAAAACCTTGGCCACGCCGCTGGCGGTCACCATGACGTTGCCCGGCTTGAAATCCGAATGGACGATACCGGCGGCATGTGCACGCCGGAGCGCCTCGCCCATGCCTTCGATCAGGGGCCATGCCTCGTCGAAGCGCATGCCGTCACGCGCCTTGCCGCGGATGAGGGAGCGCAGGTCGCTGCCCTCCACGTACTCCATCGTCATGAAGACGTTGGTGCCGTCCTTGTCGAAATCGTAGACGCGTACGATATGGTCATTGGCCACCTGCTGTGCGCGACGGGCTTCGCGTTGCAGGGCGACCAGCGCGTCCGGATGCTTGCGGAATTCATCGTTGAGCACTTTCACCGCGACATAGGGATCGCGATCGCGCGCCTCCACCTTGCGCTCGTCGCGAGCGAGGTAGACCACGCCCATGCCGCCTCGCCCGAGTTCCCGCTCCATGAGGAAGCGCCCCTTCAACAGGCTGCCCACGGCGATCTTCTCGCCCTGGGCCAGGTCGGCGATGCGCCGCCAGCCCCCGTCTCCCGTGCCCAGCGAGGACGAGCCGGTGGCCGTTCCCTCGCCGCCCGCCGCCGCATGTAGCGGCTTGACCACGGTCGCGTCGTCCTGCCCTGCCGTCGGCGTCACCGCACGCAGCGGAACCACTCGTGTCTCATCGTCGTCATGCTGGCTCATCAACAGGTTTCCTCGGTTTCTTCCAGCCGCACGACCACGGCCGATACGTTGTCGCGCCCGGCGCGCCCGAGCGCACCGTCGACCAGGCTGGCGAGCAGCGCCGCGGGGTCCGCATGGCGCCGGCAACATGCCTCGATGTCTTCGTCGGTGAGTTCCTTGTTGATGCCGTCGGAGCACAACACGAAGCGCATGCCACTGCGCCGCTGGGTCAACGTCCAATCCACGTAGAGGCGATCCTCGGCACCGACGGCGCGGGT